>CALLWY010000260.1 GCA_938015865.1 uncultured Planctomicrobium sp. | reverse complement strand
ACGGAAATGTAAACCGGACGATGTTTCTCCGAAAGACGAATCGCCATTCCGATCTGCTTTCCATTGAGTTCAACCGGGATAGCGGCAGGATTGGCGGATTCAGAACGGATGCGTCCACATAAAAGTGACTTCCCCACACCAATCGTTGGATGATCGAGAAGAACCCCCAGACAGGTCGCAATTCCTGCTTGCCACGGGTGAAGCTGACCATTTCCATCACAGAACAGAACGTCTCCCAGGATTCCTTCCTCCTGAGCTTGCCGACAAAGACGGACCATGACTGGTAATTCACGAAACGTCAGGTAACCGGGGATGTAGGGGAAGTTTGTTTCCCATCGCAGCGTCCGGATTTCCAGAACTTCCCCAGTCCGGGCCTCCAACGTGACGAACGCCCCCCGGGCTGTTCCATCAGATCCATAGGCCACGTCGACGCCACTGACGGTTCGAACTTTGGTCCGCAGCGTGGTCTGCTTGAGTCGTGGACGAAGGGAGTACTGAAAGTTCCGTAGCCGTTCCAGTGGGCGGGTTGACTGGAAATCGGTGAATCGCAGGGACAGATCGACCTGTCCGGTTTCCGAGACGGCGACTCCTTCTTTTGTCAGCAGCCTTGCTTTGTCCTGTGGAGAGCCTGTGACGTAGAGACCGATTTCGCCGTTGCTTCGGACGACTCGGTGACATGGACAATCGGGAGTGTGTTCATGGTGAGCAATCAGCTCCCCCAGCCAGCGTGCCGCCCGTGTCGCTTCGTCTCCCAAAGCACGGGCCAGATCGCCGTAAGTCGTCACGGACCCAGCAGGGATCTGCCGGACCAGTTGCAGTGCCTCTCCCGGGAGGTCGACAGATTCCATCAGCCTGTCAATGTCGTCGAAGTAAGGCCCTTCGATGGGAGTCGGTCTGATGTCCAGATAAATGCTCCTGTTGCCGGGATGAATTCTTTGGATGGTGACAGTCGATGGACGTCAGAGACCGCCGAAAAGTTCAAACGTTTGAGCTGGCCAATGGAGACCTGCGAAAACGAAAACACCCGTTGACGGGCAACGGGTGTTTCGGGCGTCTCTGTGTCTCAATCAGCTTCCAGCATTCCGGCGGCGTTCGCCTTTTCCTTTTCAAACCGTTCCTGCAGTTCGGTGGGGATATCCGGGCCGAGAATCAGCTTGTCGATTTCTTCCTGAGTCGGGGGGACCAGAGGTCGAACCACCCGGAAACCGACGAATCGAGCGTCCGTCAAATACCAGATGCTCTTGGGAAGTTGCGGGTCTTGAATCTTCCAATCCGGAGTGGAGGGGGTTCTGGCTGCACTGCGGAGTCGATCGGGATCGTCGTCCCAGCTTCCCCCACGAACAACGCGTGGGTATTCATCTCCTGTCGGCGGGAGATATGGGAAGATGGCGACCTGATCGGGTTTGAAAGTCTTGTAGAAATCCGGGTCGTACCGATCAAGGACCCATTCCGCGACGTTTCCGTGCATATCGTGCAGGCCCCAGGGATTGGGTTTCTTCTGCCCGACCTTGTGATAGGTCTCATCGGAGTTGTCGTAATACCATGCGTACTCATCCAGATCGGCCGGGTCATCTCCGAAGGAATAGGCTGTGGTTGTCCCGGCACGGCATGCGTATTCCCATTCCGCTTCGGTGGGGAGCCGGTAATAGTGACCGGTCTTTTTGGTCAGCCAGACGCAGTACATTTTGGCGGCGGCCTGCGTCATGGAGATGGCTGGAAAGCCATCATGCCCCATTCCGAAGGTCATGTCCATGTATTCCTTCGTGGCGCGGGTGACGGCATCGGCCTCCTTGTCGACCTCGTTTCGTTCCCGGCCGGCCAGCTTGCGTCGCTGCTGATCGAGGCTGAGACGCCAGATGTCGTATTCGTCCCAAGTGACTTCGTGTTTCCCCATCCAGAAGGGCTCAATCCGGACCTTGAACTGCGGGCCTTCGTCCTCACTCCGGTTCGGTTCGGATTCGGGACTTCCCATGATGAATTCACCCCCTTTGATGGGGATCATTTCAAATTTGACGTCCGTGTCCTGAATCTGTTGGACATACGGCTTCATCTCCGCTTCGGTCTTCGCTTCACTGTCCGGATTCCGCAGATAGGGGCCGGTCCCGATCGGCTCATTGGCCTGAACGGCGGAGATTCCGAGCAGGCAAAAGGCTCCAAGAAAGAGTGGCAGTCCGAGTCTTCCTTGCCTGTCACCGAGCAAAATTCGTATGTTCATCGTGGGACTGTACTTTCGGTCAGTAATGAATTGGTGAACGTTTCAAGAAGGGACCTGGTACCATGCACGCTCTGACACGGAACCGGATCGGGCGGGCTGGAACTCATAGGGCCATCTGGATCGATCTTGTTGCGGCAACGGTCTTTGTCACGGCACTGGTGTCCGGCGGGGCGACCCCTGCTAACGCAGACCCAGCCACTGAAACGTTACAACGTGAATCGTTACAACGTTTCGAGTCTGTTCAGATCCGCATGGGAGTTCCGGTCAGAATTCTAGTCTACGCGGAGCACTCAGGCATCGCAAATCAGGCGATGCAGGCTGCGTTTGACAGGATTCGGGCGATCGACCGGAGCCTGAGCGACTACGATCCGGACAGTGAAGTGAACCGGCTTTGTCGTCGTCATCCTCCGGGAGAACCGTTTCCCTGTAGTGAAGATCTCTGGGCCGTTCTCAAAGCGAGCAAACTCGAATTCCAGAGGTCAGGCGGACTCTTTGATGTCACGATCGGGCCTGTGACGCGGCTCTGGCGGGTGGCGAGACGAAAGCATCAGCTCCCCCCTGAGGACCAGTTGAAGTCAGCACTGGATGCAGTTGGGGATCGCTACTTAACGCTCAATGACGACCAGAAAACGGTGACGTTGCTTCGCGCGGGGATGCAGCTCGACTTTGGCGGCATCGCCAAGGGGTATGCAGCCGATGAGGCG
Organism: uncultured Planctomicrobium sp.; assembly: GCA_938015865.1. Lineage (GTDB taxonomy): Bacteria > Planctomycetota > Planctomycetia > Planctomycetales > Planctomycetaceae > Planctomicrobium. Next base: position 1,513 of record CALLWY010000260.1, on the reverse strand, counting down.
TTCCGCATTCTGAAAGAGCAGGGGATTTCGATTGCCCTGATCGCGGTCGCGGGGGACATTCGCGTCGGAGATGCTCCACCGGGGAAGATGGGATGGAATGTCGAAGTGGAAGATAAAACGCTTCCCCCCGGTCCGGATCGAAAGCCGCTCGTCCTCTCGCTTGTAAATCAGGCGATATCAACCTCAGGAGATACGTACCAGTATCTGGAGCTGGATGGGGTTCGTTATTCCCATATCGTTGATCCGAGGACCGGAATCGGACTGACGACCCCTTGCAGCGTGACCGTCATTGCCCCGACCGGGATGCAAGCGGATGCCATGGCATCCATGATCACGCTGCTCGGCCCGGAGGAGGGGATGAAACTGGTTGAGGCGATCCCACAAACGTCTTTTTTGATGGTTCGTCTTGAAGAAGGACAGAGCCGTGTCGTGATTCAGTCCCCCGGATGGCCGGGATCTCGTTGAGCCAGGCTGCGCGCGGAAATCGCGTTGTTCACGATGTGCTCTGAACGGCAGAAACTGCCGGCGTCGTTGCACATATGCCCAGTTTGATGGACTCTCCGTAAGGTTTGAATTTCTTCATACAGTTTGGGGCATTGAAAGTCGATTGGAGTCACTAGGTCCCTATTTTTGCTACAATCGACAACAGTTTTCTGAAGTGCCTCATTATCTCATTTTCGCCATTTTGCAGGTTTGCAGCGTCCTTCGTCAGGTCCTTCGGGGATTTTGCGGAGAGGGGCAAAGCTGCCGGGGAATGGTGATCTTCGTTCTGGCTCTGGTCCCCCTTCTGCAGGTGACCCACGCCAACACAGCGTGGGCGGAAGAGTCTGACGGATTTCTTCAGGCCATTTTTCACGATGGCATCGAACGTTTTGTTGAACCGGTGTCGTTTGAAGACAACGGCATCGTTCCGATGGGACCGCAGACTGACCCGGGGGCTCTGGTCGATGGGGAGACAAACGTCCCCCCGTACGATGGTCCGCTGGCCGGGACGTTCAAATTCAACGGGAACAATTCCCCGAGTGGAGAGAGTGGCCATGAGAAAAAGTGGTATGACCGACTGAGCGTTCGCGGGTATGCCCAGTTCCGGTTCAATGATGTGGTCCACATGGAGCCGGGCTCCGCACCACCGTATCACTCTGGCGATGGTTCCGTCAGTGGGGACCGGAACTTTCTGATTCGTCGGGCTCGCCTCATTGTCAGTGGAGACGTTCACGAGAATGTGTTCGTCTACCTGCAGGCGGATTTTGCCAATAGTGTGCAAGGGAGTATCGATCAGGAGTACTACGCCCAGATGCGGGACTGGTACGCCGATCTCTATGTCACAAAGGACAAGGTGCATCGCTTTCGTGTCGGGCAATCCAAGATCCCTTACGGCTGGGAGAAGATGCAGTCCAGTTCTAACCGGATTCCGCTGGATCGTGCGGATGGCCTGAACAGCGCTCAGCGAAACGAGCGCGATCTAGGGATCTTTTACTACTACACACCGGTCTGGGTGCAGGACATCTTTGAG
>CALLWY010000259.1 GCA_938015865.1 uncultured Planctomicrobium sp. | reverse complement strand
CTGTGATTGGGCAAGTTTTGGTGAAGTGTCACTCAGCAGAATGGAGGATCACGTTCATCAGGTAGTTGGTGCAGTAGGCGATCTGTTCGTTGTCGGTGACCTGATGGAGAGTGACCAGAACGACTCCGACGAGAACCAGCGCGGCCACAATCATCTTCCCAACGTCCTGTCCTTTCAGACTTCCGAGCTGGTCGGGGGCTCCGGAAAGATAGGCACTGGCGGCAAAGAATTCCTCTCCAATCAGTGTGTAGTCACAAGCGGCTACGAAGAATGGCAATTGTGCTGGTTGTGCTGTTCCGGCAATCTGGATGGCTCCGACAGCGTTTCCGGTCTCCGCAAGGATCAGCGACTCTGCATAGAATGATCCGAGGTAAAAGCAGGCTGCCGGTTTTTCGCGAACCATCTTCCCGGTTAGATAGGATACGTAGGCAAATTGCTCATCGGTGACGTAGTAGGTGTCATCCGGTGTGTATGCCTCCGGTCGTCCGGCTGCCAGAAAAGCGTTCTGGATCGTCTCTCGTGCAGCAGTCATCACCAGCGACTTGGAGGTGGGGGTTTCAAGACGACAGTCGTATTCAGCAGCCCGCTCCGCCACACGAGAGAGAATCGTCAGACCGGCAATGGTCTGCATCTCGTTCATATCCTGAATTCCGGGAACATACAGGCAGGATCGTCCCATCTCCGTGGCACGTCCAACTGCATCTTCGATGGCATCCAGTCCAGCGATGCGCCGAACCTTCAGCGGCATCCCGAGCCAGGCCAGAACAACGAAGGTCACAATCGCACCGCAGACCGTCAGGAGAAGAATCAGCACCCAGAGCCGGTTTTCATCGAAGGCTTGTCGCGTCGGGACCACTCCATCTGGATTGGACTGCATGACGCTTGCCGAAGAGGCCCCATCAGGTCCGGGATCGACAGCACGAACCCGAAACCAGTACGGTTCTCCCCGATGGCATTTGTCGACCACAATACGGAATCGACCGGCTTTCAGTTCGTCGGGTGTGGGGGCGGCGCTGGCGACGACTTCGTACAGACCGTGACGCTCTCCGGCCCGCTCGACCTGATACTCTGTCGGGAACTCAGGTGGAGTTTCTGGAGGGGGAGGCAACTCGATCCAGACATCAATAGCGTTCCCCTTGTCGCCGGGATGGTCGACTGCCTCAACAGAGACGGGTGGAGGGGGAGGATTTCCCCATGCCGGCGAGATGCCAGCCAGAGAAATGAGGACACCGAATGCCCAGAGGACCCGGAGGGACTTTCCGGGGAAATGCCAGTCGCGAGGCGAGAGGACGATCGTCATGCGGACACAATCTCCACATTCGCGCGGGGAACGATGACCCGCTGGCCGGATTGACAGGCGACTTCGAGGACGCGGGCGCGCGAACCCGAATCGAGTTCATATGGTTCGACCGGCAAAGCGGAGACGACACCCAGTTCTCCGAACCAGGGGTCCCGGATAATTCGAACCTGAGTGCCGATCGCCAGTGTCCCCCCCACAACGCGCGAGGCTGCCTCTTCGACGTCGGATGGGGCGGAAGGGAGTGGAACAACGATCTCCGGGCGAAGAACGCCTGCGCGGATCTGAGTGGTGCCATTGATACTGGCGAGGGAGCCTTCAAGCGATTTCAGCAGAGAGAAGGTCCTCTCCGCCATGTTGATCTCCCCGAAACCTTCTGTGATGATGATGGTCAGGCCGATCTCTTCCGAACCGGTGATCGCCACTCCCAGGTCGTACCCGAGGACCTCCTTGAGATCGTGGTCGTCGATTCCACCGGCGATGATCCCACGAATCCCAAGCTCCCGAGCCCGGTGAACTGCTTCTCCGTGGACGCGTCGGCCAGCAACAATGATCGCCCCCTTCAAACCGGGATGAAGGAGGTCAGGGGTGAGGTCCGTTGCGACATCCGGGGTGACGACGTGGAGAGGGCCGTGCTGTTCTCCGCCAACGCCGAAAATTCCCTGCAGGAATGCGGCGGTGGTTTCGATCGCGACTCCGGCCCCCGGAATCTCTTCAGTGACCTCCCCTGCGACAAATGCATTCACCTGCACAGGGACTTGAGGCCCACGTAAAATCACTTGTCCGGTCACATTCGAAACCGATTCCAGTGTGCCGGTGTATGGGGAATGGAACTGTTTACGGAAGTACCCGAAAATCCCCTTGGAGACTGCCAGAAGATCTCCCTGATGGACTTCGTCTCCCACTTTGAATTGCATGGCTGCGGGAAGGTCGCCGGGCGAACATCCCAGCAGGGAAGCCAGATTGAGCGGAAAGAGGTCACCGGCCTGATAAGTCTGTGCCACAACCTGCTCTGCGGTGACGGTCTGACCGACCTGAACGAGAACATCCCCGGGAATCGGAAGTGTCCGGACGATCCGGTAACGGGTTTTCGCTTTGATCTGCAGTCCGGGGGTGTAGGCCATGCGAGCGATCCGTACTGAAGTGAGCGATCAGGGTGACCGTTCGAGATCTGGACTGATATCGGGACCTCGTTCAAACATCTGAAAAGAGAGCATTAACGAAGTCATCTGCAGAGAAGACCTGCAAGTCGTCAATCTTCTCTCCAACACCAATGTATTTCACCGGAATTCCCATCTTCTGGCGAATCGCCACGACGACTCCCCCTTTGGCGGTGCCATCGAGTTTCGTGAGAATAATTCCTGTACATCCGGCAGCTTCACTGAATTTGGACGCCTGATTGATTCCATTTTGGCCGGTGGTGGCATCCAGAATCAGCAGGCTTTCGTGGGGGGCTCCTTCAATTCGTTTGCTGAGGACGCGGTGAATCTTCTGAAGTTCGGCCATCAGGTTCTGCTGGGTCTGCAGGCGACCAGCGGTGTCGACGATGGCGAAATCGGCCCCACTATTCGCTGCGCGGTCACAGCCTTCATAGGCGACACTGGCAGGGTCGCTTCCCGGCGGCTTGGTGACAATCTCGCAGCCAATCCGCTGGCTCCACATCGACAGCTGATCAACTGCAGCTGCCCGGAAGGTATCCCCCGCTGCGAGCAGGACCTTCTTGCCGGACTTGTGAAGAAGATTGGCCAGCTTGGCAATCGAAGTTGTCTTCCCGACTCCGTTGACGCCGGAGACCAGAATGACAGTCGGTCCCGAAGCTGCGGTCTTCAAGGGGGAGAGGGGATCATTGATATTCCAGCTGGAGGATTCATCGCCAATCAGGATGGATTTGATCCGCTCACGGACGAGTTCCCAGATCTTGTCTGGGACCACGGTTCGTCCACCGAACTCCTTACGGAGTGAATCGACTACGTCCGTTGCAGCGGCGACTCCCATGTCGGTGGTGATCAGCCCCCGATAAAACTCTTCGAGCTTGGCTTCGTCGAGGATTTCCCCCGCTTTGAACAAGTCACGGACGTCAGTCCGCAGAACGTCCTTCGTTTTCTTGAGTGCCGATTTAAGACTGTCAAAGAATCCCATGGAGTGATTTCAATTCAGATGTCAGGATTGGAAATCAGAAACTGGCTGTCACAAGTTTCTGGTACCGACGATACGCTTCGTTCCAGGAATCGGTCTCGCGGGGAGTATAGGTTTCCAGCTCGGAACTGGCTTTCACAATCTCCCGGATCTCTGCGAGTGAACCGATCTGCCCGGCGGTCCGGGCCTGAATGAGGACGTTCCCCAGAGCGGTGGCTTCCACAGGACCGGCGATCACCGGTTTGCCGCAGGCATTGGCGGTGAACTGATTCAGCAGTGCGTTCTTGCAGCCACCACCAACGATATGAATCGTTTCGACCGTTTCCCCGGTCAGTTTTTCGATCCCTTCAAGGACATCGCGATACTTCAGTGCGAGGCTTTCCAGGGCACATCGAACCAGCTGGCCTTCTGTTTCCGGAACCGGTTCATTATGTGTTCGGCACCAGTCCTGAATGGCCGATGCCATGTCTTCCGGGCTGAGGAATGCCGGGTCATTCGGATGAACGAGAGAGCGGAAGGGTTCAGAGCGTTCCGCCAGACTGGTCAGCTGAGGATAGGAGAAATCGTGTCCCTGCCGCTCAAAGGAGCGTCGACACCCCTGAATCATCCAGAGCCCCATGACGTTCTTCAGCAGCCGGTAAGTGTTATCCACACCCCCTTCGTTGGTGACATTCTGTTCCAGGGCTTCCATGGTCAGAATCGCCTGCTGAACCTCGACTCCGATGAGGGACCAGGTTCCTGAGCTGATATAAGCCCAGTTGGCTTTGCCGGTCTGACTGGTGGGGATGGCTGCAACGGCAGACGCGGTGTCGTGTGTGGGTGGGGCAACCACTTCGATTCGGGGAAGCCCTGTCAGCTGGGCGATCTCGGCACGAAGCTTTCCGAGAGAGGTTCCCGGAGGGACGACAGAGGGGAGCATCCGGGTGGGGATATCGAATTTTCGGAGGAGGCCCGTCGCCCAGTTGCGTTGGCGGGGATCGAAGAACTGGGTTGTCGTTGCATTCGTGAATTCAACGACCTTGCTGCCGCACAGCAGCCAGTGAAAGAAATCGGGGACCATCAGGAAGTGGTCTGCCATGGCCAGCAGTTCCGGATCCTTCAGTTGCATTGCGATCAACTGATACAACGTGTTGATCGGCATGAACTGGAGACCGGTTCGTTCGAAAATCTCCTGCTTCGGGACCCGACTGAAGGCCTGTTCCTGAATCCCGTTCGTCCGGGAGTCGCGGTAATGATACGGCTGGCCGAGCATTTCTTCTCTTGAAGTGAGAAGAACATAATCGACTCCCCATGTGTCGACCCCAACGGAGACGATCTTTGAGCCGTACTTGTTGGCGGCCTGCTGTAGACCTGTCTGGATTTCTCTCCAAAGTCCGATGAGATCCCAGCGGCGCGTCCCCGCGACGGAAATTGGGCCATTGGCGAACCGGTGCAGCTCATCCAGCTTGACGTGCTGACCATCGAAGAGGCCTGCGATGACGCGACCGCTTTCAGCACCCAGGTCGACTGCAAGGTAAACTTGTTCCGCCATAGATTCTCTTCAACCCGGAAAAGAGGAACAGGAATAGGCCGTCGTTTATCGAAGTGAGTGACAGGGCGACCGGATCATGTCTGAGCCGCTCACCCAGACAGCTACTCGATAATCTTGCTGATCGGGTATTCAACGATTCCATTCGCGCCGGCTGCCTTCAGCTTCGGAACGATTGTGCGAACAATCGATTCATCAATGATCGTATTGACCGCCACCCATTCCGGATCAGACAGAGAGGAGACCGTTGGGTCCTTCAATGCGGGAAGGCCAGCGAGTATTCCGGGGAGATCGACACGGCGGACATTCATCAGCAGCCCGACTTTCCCTTCAGCGGCCAGACAGGACTGCAGCATGAGAGCGATCCCCTCCAGTTTCTCCCGCTTCCAGTCATCACGCCAGTAATCGCGGTTGGCAATGAGTCGGGTCGTGCTCTGAATCACTTCATCGACGATCCGGAGATTGTTTGCTTTCAGTGAGGAGCCGGTTTCCGTCACTTCGACAATGGCATCCGCCAGACGAGGAGGTTTGACTTCGGTCGCACCCCAGGAAAATTCCACATCGGCAGTGACTCCGTGTCGGGCGAGATAACCCTGTGTGAGTCCGACCGCTTCGGTGGCAATCCGCTTCCCCTGCAGGTCATGAACTGTCTTCACCGGAGAATCTTCCGGGACACAGAGAACCCAGCGCACCGGTCGGCGGCTCGTCTTGGAGAAGATGAGTTCACAGACTTCATGAACATGAGCCTGTGTCTCCATCACCCAGTCATATCCAGTGATTCCAGCATCGAGGATCCCGTCTTCCACATAACGGGCCATTTCCTGTGCCCGGATCAGCAGGCATTCAATTTCATCATCGTCGATGGAGGGATAGTAAGACCGGGAAGAAAACGTGATCTTGTATCCCGCCTTGCGGAACAGTTCCGCAGTGGCCTCTTGCAGGCTTCCTGCAGGGATTCCCAGTTTCAATTTTTCACTCGACATGACAACTCCTTGTGGTGCAGCACTGCCGCAATCGTGTTTCTGAAGGAACCGGTATGCCCGGGGAGGGAAAGAGGGGGCGTGTCCTGTCTGTTACTTCTTCTTGTAGACAGTCGCCGGGTCAAACACCCGTTCTCCCTCAATGCTGACGTCTCCCGTAGCGGGATCAAGGCGACGGAAGAAGCAACTCGTATATCCTTCGTGGCAGGCTGCCCCGCCGATCTGATTGACCTTCACCAGAATCGTGTCTGCATCGCAGTCGAAGTACAACGCCTTCAGCTCCTGCACGTTGCCGCTCTCCTCTCCTTTTCTCCAGAGTTTCTGGCGACTGCGGCTGTAGTAGCAGACCCGTCCTGTTCGTAGTGTCTCCTGATAGGCTTCCTGATTCATGTATGCCAGCATGAGGACTTCACCCGATTGGGCGTCCTGAGCAATCACAGGGATGAGTTCAGATTTGTCGAAAGCGGGACCGTTCACGAATGTGCAGCCTGTTGAACAGCGGGCCGGTGAGCAGGAGTCGTTGAACCCTGCTTTCCAGTCATGTTGGTTTGAGGAAAAGGAGTCTGTTTATGCCTTGGTTGGGCGGAATCGATTCTGTGGGAGGTGCCGAATTCCGCAGCAATTTCCCAAGTGTTACACGCAAACTTTAGCACGTTGGAAAACCGCACTCTAGTGGTGAGGCCTCTGGAATATCTGACGATTTTGACTTCCAGCGATTTGGGTGGGATCTGCGCGGGAGAATCTCATTTCAGTGGGGAGAATGCTTTTCACCCAATCCCACATTCTCTACGATGCGGCTTGTTTTTCTGGGAACGGAATCACCACATTTTACGGAAGCAATCATGTCAGCAGAGAGTGGCGTCAATATTACATGGCACGAACACAAGGTCTCCAGTGACAAGCGCAAGGCACTGAAGGGACACAAGGGGGCCGTTCTCTGGTTCACCGGATTGAGTGGATCGGGTAAGAGCACTATTGCCAATACTGTCGACCACAAATTGCACGAAATGGGTAAACACACCTACGTGCTGGACGGAGACAATATCCGGTTCGGGTTGAACAAGGACAAGAAGTCCCTCATTGAGAAGGCCGGATTTTCGGAACAGGCAGCGGCCCGGTTTGGGGTTGGATTTTCTGCGGAAGATCGCATGGAAAACATCCGCCGGATTGGGGAAGTAGCGAAGCTGTTCTCTGATGCGGGAATCATCACGCTCACCGCATTCATCTCTCCTTACCGGATCGACCGGGACAATGTCCGGAAGATTCTGGCGGATGGGGAGTTCATCGAAATCTACGTGAATGCCTCTCTGGAAACCTGTGAAAAGCGTGATCCGAAGGGGCTTTACAAGAAGGCACGTGCTGGCGAAATCAAAGGATTCACCGGGATTGACGATCCGTATGAAGCTCCTGAAAACCCGGAGCTGGTCCTGGACTCCGATAACAAGGGGATCGATGAGCTTGCCGACGAGGTGGTGGCTTACCTGAAGGATAAAGGTTACCTGACCGTGTGATTTCCGCAAGAAAAATGCGGTTTTTGCCGACTTTCGCGTAATCTGATAATTGACAATCGGAAATCCGAGGACTCTACTAAGCCTGCATTTCCGCTGATCCAACGTCCCTCTTATAGATGCCATTTTGAAAGGAGCCACGATGGCCGATAAGCCATTGACCAAGACACAGATTTTGAACGAACTTTCGGAGCGGACTGGAGTCTCCAAGAAGGACGTTTCTGAAGTCCTCGAAAAGCTGGAGACGCTGATCGAAGAGTCCCTGAGCAAGAAGGGACCCGGAGCGTTCACTCTTCCCGGTCTGATGAAGATCTCGATCAAGACCGTCAAGGCTCGTCCTGCTCGCATGGGACGCAACCCGCAGACGGGTGAAGAGATGATGATCCCCGCCAAGAAGGCAAGCAAGAAGGTCAAAGTGACCGCTCTGAAGAAGCTGAAGGAAATGGTCTAAGGGAGCTTGCTCCATCACGGGCAGGCGGTTTCTTACGATCCGCTTGGCTCCGAATCCTGAGAGCTCCGGGCGAGTGGCGATGGCCAGATCGAATCGGGCTCCCTTGAGGGATAGAATTACTTAGCTTGACCCCGGTCAGTCTCCTGGCCGGGGTTCAGTTTTTTCATGGGGCGTGACCTTCGTGGCAAGGTCCGCTACGGATGGTGGCGTTGCACGTTCCGGGGACCATCGCGTCGTCTCTCCTCACCTTTCTCTTTTGGTTAGGTTCCCTGCCCCGCTGGTTGGCTGTTGCATCTTGTTCCCTTTCCTCTGAGCGATAGGAGTTGGTCGGAGGCGAAGAGTGTCACAGCGTGTCGCTGCGTGCTCCGGTGTGTCCCGGACTGTCCCTGTGACTGGTTCCGTTTGCCTGACCCCCAAATCGGTCGCAGGCGTTGCGATTCTGGGGACGGCTGAAGCCTGATTTCAAAACTTTTTTCTGCAGGACTCCACATGTGGATTGGTAAGGCGACAGGCGTGCCCTCCACAGCCTGGGATTAAGTGGAGTTGTACTTCGCCTGATAAAAAGGCCGATTTGTGAAACATTGCCATGTGCGCTGCAGTTGGCCTGATCGACTGATGACGAGGCTGTTGACACCTTTTCAACATGCCACGGGTCGCGCGGAAAAAGCTGGATCGCCGCAATTGTTGATTTTGCAACACGATGGCGAGGCGAAGGAGAAAATGTCATCGGGTGTTGTTCATTTTGGATTTGACTCTGTTCGCCGTCCGGGTAGGATCAGCCTCGTTGAGTGAGTCATCCATCCTGAAACGCGAGCCCCTCCGAATGAGCTTCATCCGGGGCAATTGATCGATAGGGTTGTGGTCGCAGTGCTCTGCGTCCGCACTGTTTCTTGAGTTGCATGTCTTTGCAGTCTTCATGACAGTCGGCGTCGTTGTGCGCCCACGATTCGATTCTTTACGGCTCGGTTTCAATATTCATCCTGCGTTCGAGTTGTCTGTTTGTCGTGTGCCATTGTGGAATGGCGACGAGTGAATCGCCCTTGTGGCGAGTCGCTCTGACCAGCAGGACAGACGGTTCCTCGGAACGAAGCGCATCAGAAGGGTTGCAAGATGCTGCCCGTATTGTCATCAGGCGGTTATGACAATGAGACGATCCTTGAAACACTTCGTACCACGCTCGAAAACAGAATTGGCCCCCGACGGTATCGGAACTGGTTTGGCGGGGCGACACGTATGGACATCTGCGGTGCTCAGCTGCAGTTGTTTGTGGCAAGCCCCTATCACGTGAAGTGGGTACAGAAGCAGTTCGAATCGATCCTGCTTTCGATTGCTTCTGAAATCATTGGACCCGATGTCAGTGTGGAGTACATCGTTGGAACCGAACTGACATTGGAAGGAAGTCCTTCGGCACAGCCAGCGGCAGAACAGTTGCCGGAGGCTCTGTCTGCCCGTACGGCCACCGTTCCGAAAGTGACCCGCGAAGCCCTTGCTGGCCCGTCAGCAGCAAGGCGCGAGAGTATTGAAATTCGTCCACGAAACGGAGCTGCAACAACCGGGATGCCGGTGCAGCCCAGTGTGGAGCGACGTACCTCTTTTGGTGCCGCGACGCGGGATGCCAATGGTCGAAGCAGGCGAATGTATTCGCTCAGCGACTTTGTCGTGGGCGAAGCCAATGCGCTTCCAATGGCTGCGGTCCAGCAGTTTTTGACGGAACCGGAACTGGTTTCTCCGCTTTATCTCCACGGAGGAGTCGGCAACGGAAAGACACATCTGCTGGAAGGAATTCGCGCTCGACTGCGAAAGGATTACCCGCAGCTTCAGGTCCTTCTGCTGACCGCGGAGCAATTCGGGAACTATTTCTCGCAGGCGTTATCCTCCCGCAGCCTCCCCAGCTTCCGCGCGAAGTTTCGAAATGTCGATGTCCTTCTCGTAGACGATGTTGATTTCTTTGATGGTAAAAAGGGGTTTCAGGAGGAGTTCCTTCATACCCTCAAGCAGTTTGAACAGCAGGGGCGATATGTAGCCGTCACCTCCAATCGACATCCTCGCCTGCTGACACGGACTTCCGATGAACTCGTCAGCCGGTTCCTCTCCGGACTGGTGGGGCGTATTGAAAGTCCTGATGAGAAGATGCGTCTGGAAATCGTGACGCGGCACGCCAATCGACTGAAGGCCCGATTTACCCCGGATGCCCTACAGTACGTCGCATCCCGTTTCACCGGAAATGTCCGGGAACTTGAAGGGGCGGTGAATGTTCTGGCGACCTGGTCTCAGATGACACGTCACAAGGTCACAATCTCTGTCGCCCGACAGTTGCTGGGACGGCTTGAGCGGGACTGCATGAAACTGGTCCGTGTCTCCGATGTAGAGAACGCCGTTTGTGAGTTCTTTGGAGTGGAAGCGGAATCGCTCCGCTCGCAGTCTCGCAAGCGGTCCCTGTCTCAGCCTCGCATGCTGGCAATGTATCTCGCACGCAAGCTGACGCAATCAGCGTATAACGAGATCGGAGCCCACTTTGGCGGACGCAATCACAGTACCGTGATGTCGGCAGAACGGAAAATTGCAGGGGCACTCAATTCAAATTCATCGGAAACGATTGTCGTCGCTGCTGAGAAATGGAGCCTGCAGGAGATTGTGGAGACTCTCGAACAGCGAATCAAAGCGGGGTAAGAACTCTCGATTCGCCGGGTTGTCATCGCATTCAATGAGAACTTCAGCATAATGAATAAGGGCGAACAGACGGGCGGCAACAGCAAGCCCTTTCTGTATGCGTGCCCGTCTGGATCTGCTGCGAGTTGAGGAAACGGAGAGGACATGCCGAAGTTTGCTGTCATCCTGGCTGCTGCCGGCAAGAGTTCCCGCTTTGGCGACGCTCAGCGTAAGAAGCCGTTTGTCGAATTACAGGGACGACCGATCTGGGTCCGGGCGATCGAGCCATTCACCAATCATCCCGATGTCGCGCAATGTCTTGTGGTGGTCTCGCCCGATGATCTGGACTGGTTCAAGGAGAAGTACCGCCCCAATCTGGCATTCATGAATGTCGACATTGTTGCGGGAGGAAAGGAACGCGCAGACTCGGTGCAGAATGCGCTGGCTCATGTCCGCGCGGACATTGATTATGTGGCGGTCCATGATGCCGCCCGCCCGTTGATTTCGAAGCTATGGGTCGATCGAGTCTTCGCCGCTGCAGTGAAAGGCGGGGCTGCCATTCCAGCTGCTCCGATCTCCAGCACGGTCAAGCGGGTCGTTAATGGTGTCATTACCGAAACGGTTCCGCGCGAAGAACTCTGGACTGCACAGACCCCGCAGGTATTTGCTCGTCAGTTGCTGCTGGATGCCTATGCAAAGCGAGACGGCTTCATGGCGACGGACGAAGCTCAACTCGTCGAGCGAATCGGGCATCCGGTTTCTGTTGTCGAGTGTTCGCCGATGAACATCAAAATCACGACTCAGGAAGATCTCAGGATCGCTCAGTCTCTGCTGAATCAACTTCCGCAGGAAAAGTCACTGAAGTCAATCCATCCCTTCGCTGCGGATAATCCGCATCTCTTTTCACTGGGAGACGAGTGACGGCTGCGTGGGAAAGGCTTGCATCGTAACCATGTCTCGCCGATTTCTTATGCATTTGGACATGGCCAATGCGAGACGTCCTGTTCTTATTGTCGCTGAGATGCCGTGTGGCTGGGACGTGTGAATAGAGGGGCCCCCCAATTCAGTCGTGAAACCGGTTTGATCTGTAGAGTCCGAACCGTTGGGGACCCGGGAGACGTGTCTGGACAATTGGACGCAAGAGCGGTGTCCTTCCGAGAAGGATGGCGGCCCCTGCTCCGGCAACAAACCCGCCAATGTGCGCCCACCAGGCCACCCCGGTCGACTCTGCTCCTCCGGCGGTTCCGATTCCGGAAAAGAACTGCATGATGAACCACAGTCCCAGAAAGAGTGGAGCTGGGACGACAATGATTTGCATGATCACTCCGAGGGGAATCAGCGCCTGAACCTGAGAGTGGGAGTACCAGACGAAGTAGGCTCCCATCACCCCCGCGATGGCTCCGCTGGCTCCGATTGTTGGGATGGAAGAGTTCATCGCACTCAGATAGTGGACCAGACTCGCTGCCACTCCACACGCGAGATAAAAGAGCAGATATCCCAGATGCCCGAAGCGGTCCTCGATATTGTCCCCGAAGATAAACAGAAACCACATATTCCCCAAAATGTGCATGACACTTCCATGTAGGAAGATGCAGGTCAGCGGCGTCAGCCAGGGGGGAACGGCTGAGGGGGCTGCGGGGCGTTTGATCATTTCATATTCAATACCATGGGAGGTCTGAACCGGCCGGGCGTCCACCGCAATCTCGACCGGAGCATCAGGATGATGCAGACGAACGGGGATCATCCCGTAACGTTCAACGAGGGTCGGTTCGCCGGGCTTCTCGGAAATCTGGGCGAGAAAGACCATCGCACAAACGGCGATGATGCTGTAATTCACGAAGGGGACCGTTCGCGACGGAACATTGTCACGGATGGGGAACATTGATCACCTTCGCATTTGTTGTCAGACAGGGGGACAGCCTCGTGACGTCCTGTTCAGGTCGTTCTTCAAGCATATCAGCTGCCAGCTTTCGGGGGGGACCAATTTTCAGGGAATGGCAGACCAGCAAGGAGAAACGGTGAATTCGACTTGCACCGACGTCCGCTGCGTCAGTCCAGGATGGCAGAATGCGATGGATAACGTATTGGTGCGGCCGGGCGTCGTTAAATTGAGGGGATCGCCCCGAAGGAACCGGAGAACGACTCATCTTGCCAGTTTTGGCTGATTCCCGTAGTTTTGGGGGCCTTGAAGGGTCGGGAAATCGGAATTCCCATTGGCCTTCATGCAGAATTTGCATTTGATAACTCGACGTGACAGCAGAGAGGCGTGTCATGAATTCATCTCGAGGACCATTCCTGTCTGGCATTGTGCTGGGAGTGGGAATCGGCTTGTTGCTCAGTCACTTTTTCGTAACGAAGGAACGTCGCTTCAGCAGAAACGTCAGCAACTTCGAGGTTCCGCTTCTCTCATCTGGATCGGCCAGTTTCCCAGAGGGACTGTTTTCCACAGCGGAGCTGGGGGGAGGGACCAGTCTGGATTTCGCCCCCGAAGAGGTCGAGGAGATTCGCGATGATCATCCTCTCAAGAACGCACTGGCGTTAGACAGTTCTCCGTCCCCTCTTCAGAAAACCACCAGCGAACTGGCTCCGATTCCGCCAACGACCGGTCTCTCTGAGCCGGCACCGATTGCCATTAGTGATGCTTCTCCTATTTCCACGCACTCTGAAGAAGAGTACCGGACAATCCGAGCCATCATCGATCTCGAACTCAGCCATCTTCCCCAAGACAAAAGGGAAGTCTGGTTTGAAGCGCTCAAAGATGTGGGAAAGGAGGATGTCACTGGGATTCTTCGGATGTGGAAACTGCTGGGTGGCCCGAGTCCGGGAACTCCTGTGAAAGAGACTTTGCCTGATGTCCCGGCTTCTCCCGTTCGCGTCCCGAAGGGCCCCGATCTCGTGCAGGATGGGATCGCACAGACTGGGAAAGGCTTTTCAGCTCTGTTGAATCAGGCTGCGGAGATGCTTCAGGAAAATGAACTGATGCAGAACAATCCGGAGTATGTCACCCGCATCCCGATTCTGCACGAGGACGAAGCGGGAAACTGGTCTATCAAAACCCATTGGAAGCACTTCAGCGACCGACGGGTTCAAACCGGCTTCCCACTGGACCTTGCCATTTCAGGAACGGGATTTTTTCAGGTCGCGGATGAAGCGGGAAAGAAGTACCTGACCCGATATGGGCATTTCGTCCTTGATGAGACAGCACGCGTCTGCCTGCAGGTTGGAGACGAGAGGTTTTCACTGGTGCCCGAGGTGCGGTTCCCTGATGACTTCGAATCCTCACTCTCATCTGATGAAGAGCTTCAGCAGAAGACGATCGTCATTGATGAACAGGGGGGGATTTCAATCCGAGCCATCAGGAACGGGGAGAAGGTCGTTCACACCCAGCTCGGGCAAATCGAACTCTTTCTCCCACTCAGCTCCGATGACATTGTGTGGGAAGGGAACGGCCTGTGGGCTCTCAGGAATGAAAGGCAAAGTGGACTGATCTCGGTTCATTTCGATCCCGCTTTCGGGACCTCCATCCTTTCGGGATCTCTGGAACTCCCCGCCAAGGGGGACGATTCACTCCCTGCTCTCCTGAAAAAGCAGCTGAATGATGCGGAGTGAGTGAAGCGGTGAGTGCAATTCCGGACAGGAATTGAACAGGAAATAAGAAAAGGAGCCGCACGATTCTTCGCGCGGCTCCTCGTGTTCATGAATTTGGGGTTCGCTGGAATTACTTCAGGAACTCGCTGGCTTCATCCAGGAATTCCGGATACAGCGTCCGCATTGTTCCAACCGCTTCTGCCAGCGGAACGGAGACGATGTGCAGGCCACGCAAGGCGACCATCTTTCCGAAATCCTTCTTGATGGCCAGTCGGGCTGCATGGATTCCGAGCCGTGTTCCCAGAACGCGGTCGTATGCGCTGGGTGATCCTCCACGCTGGAGGTGACCAAGGGTGACATCCCGGGTTTCGATGCCGGTCTGCTTTTCGATGATCTTGGCAACTCGCTGTCCGATTCCACCGAGCTTCACGTGACCAAACTCGTCGACTTCGGCATCCTTGGTGATGAGGTCCTGCCCCTTGAGCTGGGCCCCTTCACTGACCAGAACGATCCCGTACTTCTTGCCCGCAGCACGACGGCGCTTGAGCAATTCGCAAATGGCGTCCAGATCAGCTTCCTGTTCCGGAACCAGGATCGCATCAGCAGCACAGGCGATACCAGAGAAGCAGGTGATCCACCCTGCGTGGCGTCCCATCACTTCGACAACCAGAACGCGGCGGTGAGACTCAGCTGTCGTTCGCAGGCGGTCAACCGCTTCCATCACGGTGTTCAGGCAGGTGTCGAACCCGAAGGTGAAATCGGTGCTGCTCAGGTCGTTATCGATGGTTTTGGGGCAACCGATTGTTGGCAGCTGATAATCACGGTAGAGCTTGCTGGCGACGCCGAGGGTGTCATCCCCTCCGATGGCGACCAGGGCATCCAGATTCAGCTTGTGGAAGGTCTCCACAATTTGCTTGACCTGATTCTCATCCTTGTAGGGATTTGTTCGGGATGAACCGAGAATGGTTCCCCCCTGCGGGAGAATCTCATCGGTCTGCATCGGGTCCAGCGGAATATGATTCCCGGTAATAGCTCCACGCCACCCTTCCAGGAAGCCGATGGTTTCTCCTCCGTTGTTGGCGATGGTCCGTACCAGACCACGGATCACTGCATTGAGTCCCGGGCAGTCTCCCCCTCCTGTCAGACAGGCCACTTTCATGATTTGCTCCATTCCTCAAAAACAAAAGACAGGTGCGAGCGACCGCACTTATTCAGCAATTCTGACGCCGGATACAGACGCTGGAACTCATGCCAGGTCCGCAGGCTTCCGGTCAGCAGTTCCAGTCAATTTACAGGTGCTGCCGTTGGAAAACGGGAGAAATCGTAGGGAGAGGATGCCGGGCATTCAAGCGCGAGCCCGGGAGACTCTCTCCATTCGATCCCCCTGAAGGGAAAATAACAGAAACGCATCAGCAAGTACTGATTACCAGGTCCGTTCGACGAACTTGGTGTCTCCATCTCCATTGATAAACGTGGTGTGATCCAGAATTTTTCTGATCAACGGGATGGTTGTCTTGATTCCAGGGCCTTCCACGACAAGTTCGTCCAGAGCCCGTCGGAGGCAGGCAATCGCTTCTTCCCGAGTGGGCTTGTGAACGATCAGTTTCCCGATCATGGAATCGTAGTACGGGCTGATCTTGTAGCCCTCGTAAATGTGTGAGTCGAACCGGACGCCGAAACCTCCGGGAACACGAAGCTTTGTGATCGTTCCCGGACATCCTCGAAAGCCCTGTTCGGGATCTTCCGCATTAATACGGGCTTCAATCGAGCACCCGTTGCACTGGATGTCCTCCTGCTTCCATGGAAGTTTTTCACCAGCAGCGACCCGGATCTGTGCCTTGATCAGGTCAATTCCCGTCACCTGCTCCGTCACGGGGTGTTCGACCTGAATACGGGCGTTGACTTCGATGAAGTAGAAGTCGTTGTTCTTGTCGACCAGAAACTCGCAGGTACCGGCGTTGTAGTACCCCGCGCTTTTCACCAGTCGGACAGCGGCCTTGCAGATCTCTTCCCTCACGTTGAGTGGAAGATTCGGGGCGGGACTTTCCTCGATGAGCTTCTGATGCTTTCGCTGCATCGTGCAGTCGCGTTCCCACAGGTGCAGCACGTTTCCATGCTGGTCGGCAATCACCTGGACTTCCACATGACGCGGCTTTTCAATGAACTTCTCGATGTAAACGCCGGCATTCTTGAACGCCTTCTCCGCTTCTGCAGCCGCCGCCTTCAGTTCGGTGCGAAGGGTGATTTCATTGAACGCGGGACGAATCCCCTTTCCGCCTCCCCCGGCGGTGGCTTTGATCAGGACCGGGTAGCCAATTTCGTTCGCGATACGGACTGCTTCCTCTTCATCCTGAATCAGCCCGTCACTCCCCGGAACAACCGGAACCTTGGCTGCGACTGCCATTTTCCGGGCTTCCACCTTGTCACCCAGCTTGTGCATGGCGTCGTGCGGGGGACCGATGAATTCGATCTTGGAATCCCGGCACTGCTCAGCGAAGTCGGCGTTTTCAGCGAGGAATCCGTATCCCGGATGAATCGCCTGAACGTTCCCCAGTTCAGCGGCAGAGATGATGTGTTCTGTCCGCAGGTAGCTGTCGACTCCGGGCGGGGGGCCGATACAATAGGCTTCGTCCGCCAGACTCAGATAATGTGCCCCGCGATCGGCTTCGCTGTAGACAGCAACCGTCTGAATGCCCATCTCTTTGCAGGCGCGAATCACGCGGAGAGCGATTTCCCCACGATTGGCGATCAGAATCCGATGAAACATGACGTCCGTTATGCCTTTAAATGATTAATTCGCGCTCTCAACCCTCGTGCGTCGTGCCGAGGAACTGCCTGTGCCTGAGAATCTTTCTGGGCCACCTGCTCTCGTTTAGAGCAGGAGAGGAAAACCGGAAGCTCCTTGAAGATGAACGTTCCGTCAGACAGCCTCTTAATTGGGTTTGACCAGAAACAGCGGCTGTCCGTATTCCACAGGATCGCCATCGGCCAGCAGGGCGCGGACAATGGTTCCCGAGACCTTTGCTGGGATTTTATTAAACAGCTTCATCGCTTCGACGATGCAGACAGTGGTCTCCGGCGTCACGACATCCCCCACCTTCACAAACGGAGGCTCGCCGGGGGCGGGAGACTGATAATAGGTTCCAACAGTCGGGCTCTTGATGGGAATCAACCCTTCGTCACCGCTTGGAGCCGCTGTGGCTGCGGAAGCGGGAGGAGCCGCTGCGGGAGCGGTTGCCGGGGGAGCAGCCGGAGCTGCTGCCGGAACG
>CALLWY010000258.1 GCA_938015865.1 uncultured Planctomicrobium sp. | reverse complement strand
CCGACTCCCTTCACCTGCTGTCCTGTTGAAGTTCCCGGACAATTGGAGCTGGTCCCGGGTTTGACGATTCGCTGGCAGGAACTTCCGAATCATCCCGGAGGTTCAATGGCCTATCGGGTCGATCTGGATCAGCCGGGAAGGCGATGTTCGTTCGCCTATGTGACCGACACGACTGCCGATGGCTCTTATGAAGAGTTCATTCGTGGAGTCGATCTGCTGATCCACGAATGCTACTTCGACAACAGCCGGAAAAACCTCGCCGCCCGGTCCGGTCACTGCTATGCCGAAGAGGTTGCGGAAGTCGCTGTCCGGACGCAAGTCCAGCGAATGATCCTGACTCATGTCGACCCGACAATTGATCGGGACGATCCCATCGGACTGGCAGAGATCCAGCGAGTCTACCCGCAGGTTGAACTGGGAGTGGATGGGATGGTGATCGAAATCCCGGAACGCTCCTGAGTCAATCCCCTCTGGCGCCGGTGTCATCATGAGAGCCCGCGACAATCCGTTCCGAGTGGAGCGACTACATGAACTCGCCTTTCGATTCCGTGAAGGTTCAATGGCGGACCTGCTCGATCGTCTGATCGCCCAGCAGTGGCGAGGAGCGATTGTCGGGCCGCATGGGAGCGGGAAGACGACACTCGTTGAGGAACTGGTCCGGTTTCTCCAGCAACGATCCATTCCGACGGAGCGGCTGAGAATTACTGAGGCTGATGCAGGACATCAATCCGAACTCGTCGCAGAATGGCTCTCCCGAGCGAGCCCGGATGCGTTACTGATTCTGGATGGGGCCGAGCAGCTTCCCCGCCGCGTCTGGCGAGATGTGTGGAATCGAAGTCAGAAGTTTCGAGGGTTGCTGATTACCTGTCATCAGCCGGGCCTGCTTCCAACGCTTTATGAATCCCGGACGGATGAGAATCTGCTCCGGGAACTTGTTTGGACTCTGGCCTCCGGGATGTCTTACCCCTGCTTCAGTGATGCAAGTTTAACGGCGTTATATCAGAAGCACCGGGGGAACATTCGCGACTGCCTTCGGGAGCTGTATGATGTCGTCAGTCAGGGATGACAGTTGGACTGGCTGCCGTCGATACCGAGTCTGCGTCAGATGCTTTTGTCTCCTCTATCAGAAAGTCGTTCGTCATGCGTCCAGTTGTTCAGATTTCACTCGACCTGACCAATATCGATGAAGCGCTGGAAACGGCCGCCATGGCTCTGCGTGCGGGGGTCGACTGGCTGGAAGCGGGAACGCCACTGATTCTGGCGGAAGGTCTGCACGGGGTCCGGGAATTGCGAAAGTCCTTTCCTGATGTTCCGATCGTGGCGGACCTGAAGACCATGGACGGGGGGTATCTCGAAGCGGAGATGATGGCTCAGGCGGGGGCGACTCATGTTGTCGTCATGGCGCGAGCCCACGAGGAGACGATTCGGTGCGTGGTGCAGGCCGGCCGCGATCATGGAGTGAAAGTGATGGGGGATAATCTCGCCTGCCCGGACATGGTGGCGGGGGCCAAGTGGCTGGAGGAACTGGGATGCGACTTTGTCATCCATCACATCGGGTATGATGAACGGCGGGGAATTGTTGCAAAAGGGGGGCGTCAACCGAGTCCGCTGGACCAGTTGCGGGAGGTCGTTCAGGCAGTAAGCGTGCCGGTGCAGGCTGTGGGAGGACTCACGTTGGAGCAGGCAGTTGCCACTCCAGGTTATGGGGCTCCGCTGGTGGTACTGGGGGCTCCTCTCACCATTGATGCAGATGAGTTTCGAACGGCAGATGGAGACCTTGAACACTCGCTGCGAATGATCTGCCAGAAGGTTCACAGCTACGGAGACATTCCGGTCGGGAAGTAAATTTAGCCCCTGTCTCCAAGGAGTGCTGCGGTCACCTTGTCACTCCTTTACAGCGTTGATCGTCGTTGGAACACCGTACGTTCGTGAGATCGGTTCAAAAGGAAATCGTTTTTTCTCGCTTTGCGCCTCCCTGTCATTGCGTCTTTGCGATCAATCCTCTTTTCCCTATCGAGAACCGTTCCCCAGTGTGGAATTGGCTCATTTCCAAGACGCCCGTCCTGACGGGGGCAGCATTCTGGTGAAGACGGCGCAGAAGGCGGGGGACGCAGAGAATGACTTCTCCTCTGTCTCAAGGCTGAAGTCACAGTTGGTCGGGTGTGAGAGTTCGCGCCGGAAATTAACGCAAGACCGGGATGGTTTCTTCGGTCCAGTTATCGGAAGTCTTCGTTCCGGAGGGAAACGGCGCAGGGCGATTCGGTGGGGGAAGTGCAGGGGACTCCGCTGATTTTTCTGTGGCTTCAGAAAGCTTTTGGATTGAAGGTTTACTGTCAAATTCCCACGGCTCAGGATCAGGAACCCGTCGTGTTCCTTCTGTGGATTCACCGCTCGAATTCGTTTTAATCGGCATCGCTCCCGCAGAAGCAACTTCGCTGATAGGGGCTGGGGGAACAGAAGGATTCCCGGGGCGGGACTCGATCGGAAGGGTGTGAGTCGCTTCGAAGACCCGTCCGTCAGTCGTGGTCAGACGGGCGACCAGAAGGACTCGGGTCCCCTGCGGAGGGACCTTCCAGGTCTCTTCAATCTGGTAACCGGAAGAAAGGAATCCGGAGAGCCACATCTGGCGAACCTGTTCGGTGTCGTACTTCCAGCGTCCCAGGCTTCGCTGTTCGCTGGGGCGGGACAGGTCGAGGGCTTCCAGTTCGATCTGGCCGGCGAGTTTGACGATTTCTCCGTTGGCGTCGTGCGGGTAAATGATGGCATGAAACCGCTCATCTCCCGGTTGGCCATCCCGGTCCTGACCCGCTGTCAGAAGTGTGTTGAACGCCAAGCCTTCAACCCGGGCGAGGTTGCGAACCGCTTCTTCCGCAGAGACGAGCCGACCCGCAGCGAGCTGCTCGGCCCGGACC
>CALLWY010000257.1 GCA_938015865.1 uncultured Planctomicrobium sp. | reverse complement strand
AAGCCGCCACTGAGCCACCTGCCGCTCACGAAAGACGACAAGCCCCAGAATCACAAGGCCGCTGAATGCCAATAAAATCGGTCCGCGAGAGATCATTCCCGAAGTGTACAGGAACTTCGAGATCCGATTAATGGATCAGTCCCCTCCCGAAAATGCCCCATCCCAAAGACAGTTCAGAGGCCCCGGACGATATGAAAATGGTCCGGGGCCTCTGATGAATCTGAATTGAAGTCGGATTACGCAGCGGATCGGGATTCGAGGCTTGCGGTCTCGGTAGCAATCACCTCCTGCACGACGCCGGAATAGTCCTGAGCGCCGGAAGAACCCGGAGCATAGTCGAAGATCGACTGCCCGTGGCTGGGGGCTTCGGCCAGTTTGATGTTGCGACGAATCCGGGACTGAAACAGCTTTGCGCTCGCCCAGGGGGCATTCGGATCGCTGTTGCTCAGGAACAACATCAGGTCATCCGTCACATCTCCCGCCAGCCGGGTTCCAGTCTCATACAAGCAGAGGAGAATACCGGTCACCCGAAGACTGCGATTTAACCGTCGATTGACCAGTGCGGTGGTCTCGAAGAGTTTGGAAAGTCCCTGTAATGCAAAGAAATGCGGCTGAAGCGGAATGAAGACTTCATTGGCGCAGCAGAGTGAATTAATGGTCAGCACTCCCAGCGAAGGGGGGCAGTCCATGATGATGTAGTCGAATTTGCTCTGAGCCTCTGCTTCCTGAAGGGCATTTCGGAGAATGAATTCCCGTCCCGGAGCATCGACCAGCTCCAGTTCCGTGGCAGCAAGATCGAGTTCTGCCGGAGCAACCCAGAGATTATTGCTGACCATCTGGGTGATATCGTTGAATTGCTTGGCTCCGGCGAAGACCTGATAGATGGAATGAACTCCGCTGGGGACTTCAACTCCCAGATGCAGAGACGCATGCGCCTGCGGGTCGAGGTCAATCAGGCAAACCTTGCGTCCCTGTCGTGCCAACCCGGCAGCCAAATTGACACTGGAGGTGGTCTTGCCCACACCTCCCTTTTGATTCATGACGGCGATCGTCCGCATCCTGCTTCCTCGTCGATATTTGCTACTGTGATTGTCGGCCAGTTCGCCGGACTTCGGGTCCAAATCCCTGTTCCCTCGTCGCTCCGGACGCCAGTCAGCAGGAACTCTGCTACACTGCGGGGGGCCAAAATGAGGCTGGAGTATAATTCGCTGTAAAAAGTGACGATAGATGACTTCCCGACCCTCTGCGGAAACAGTCGCTCGCGTTGCCGAGCTGCGACAGAAGATTCGCTATCACAACAGGTTATATTACGTCGAGGCCAGGACCGAGATCTCCGATCTCGAGTTTGACAGACTGGTCAAGGAGCTGGAACAGCTCGAACGCGAGTACCCGGAGCTGGATTCTCCGGACAGCCCCACCCATAAGGTCGGCGGGGAACCGATCGACGGTTTCCAGACTGTCGAACATCGGATTCCGATGCTGTCGATCGACAATGTTTACTCGGAAGAGGGGATCCGTGAGTTCGATGTCCGGGTCCGCAAACTGCTGGGACAGGAGAAGGTCGAGTACTCCGTCGAATACAAGATCGATGGAGTCGCCTTGGCGCTCATCTATGAGCGGGGGATCTTTGTTCAGGCAGTGACACGGGGAGATGGTCAGCGGGGAGATGACGTCACCTCGAATGCCCGGACCTTGCGCGGAGTTCCCTTATCTTTGGAAATGTCGAATCCTCCCGAACGCATTGAGATTCGTGGAGAAGCCTATATCTCCAACTCAGACTTTGCCCATTTACGCGCAGAACAGGCTGCACGGAACGAAGAGCCGTACGCCAATTCCCGAAACACCACTGCGGGAGCAATGAAACTGCTCGACCCCAGACTCTGCGCCGCGCGACGGGTCCGCTTTCTTGCCCATGGAATCGGCGATCACACAGATCTCGAACCCCAGACCCATATTGAATTCCTTCGATGGCTGAGGGCGGCTGGAATTCCAACGACCCCTCGGGCTGAAGTCTGTCATGGAATCGAAGGGGTCCTGTCGACCTGTCAGACCCTGATGGATGCCATTCACGAACTCGATCTCGAAGTCGATGGACTCGTGATCAAGGTGAACTCATTCGGCGAGCGGGAGCAACTCGGAAACACTGCCAAGAGTCCCAGATGGCTCATCGCTTACAAATGGGAAAAATACGAAGCCGTTACACAGGTAGAATCGATTGAAGTCACGGTTGGGAAAACTGGAACGCTGACCCCTCTGGCCCATCTGAAACCGGTTCTGATTGCCGGATCGACCATTTCCCGATGCAGCCTGCACAACCGGGATGAGATCGCGCGGCTGGGACTCAAGGTCGGGGACTGGATCGTCGTTGAAAAGGCGGGCAAGGTGATTCCACATGTGGTGCGTGTGGAAGAACACATGCGTAATGGAACCGAACAGGAGTTTGTGTTTCCGACACAATGTCCTGAATGCGGTTCCGATGTCGTGCAGGACCCGGGAGGTGTCTACATCCGCTGTCTGAACCCCACCTGCCCGGCCCAGTTGCGGGAAAGCCTGCGGTTCTTCGCGTCCAGACAGGCGATGGACATTGACGGAATGGGAATCAAAATCATT
>CALLWY010000256.1 GCA_938015865.1 uncultured Planctomicrobium sp. | reverse complement strand
GCCCCCAATCCCAGCATCACGGCCCGGACCGGATCGCTCGCATCTTCTTCCGGTCGGGCCTGCCCGGTGGTCGACTGGCTGGCATATTGCGGCTCAATGTTCCGATAGCCGAACCCGATGGCAAGGTCTTCAAAGACATCGACCATGTGCTTGAAGTCGGTTCTCAGGGCGGGATACCGAACCTTGAAGCGTCCTGAATCGGCGTCGACGGCAACCGCGTCCAGCCGCATTCGTCTCAGCGAGTTGACCAGACTTTCATTGTCCAGTGGTAATCCGAGCCAGCGACGCGCGGCTGTGAGATCAATCTCCATTTCCCGGGGAGACAGGTCGGGAGAGACCAGTTCCTTTCCATCCGGAAACTTCATGATGACAGAGAAAGCCTGGCCACCAAGTTCGACCAATGAGGAGACGATCGTGTCCAGAGACTTCACAACAGCTGCTTCGCTGATCCCCGTGACATCGATGAACAGCCGACGCGACTTCAGATGGACCTTTGTCCCTTCACTGTTGATGACGGGAGGCATCGAAAGAACCACGCCATTGCTGTCCTTCAGCAAGGGGAATCGCTGGTGCCCTTCCAGCAGATGCGCATAGGCGGTCCCTTTCGGGTGCTTCTCAAGGATCTCCCGCCCAGACATCAGTTCACCCGGACGTCCAAGAGGCTCAAAACGGTCCTTGTCCGGATCAATCGTGGTGTAATGGATCGGGGGCTGAACCGTGGTCAGGTCGTAGACACCGATGGAAGCCAGTTTCCGGTCCCGGCCGACTCCCCAGTGAAGGGCTTCCTGCAGCTTCATGATCGAAACGAGCGTGACATCATTCAGCTCGGGCATCTCGACAATGGCGCAGCGAATGTAAGGACGGGGGCAGGCATCCGTGCTGGTCTGAGGATCAATGGTGACAACGACGTCAGAAGGGGTGACGGTGTACTCGGGGAGCCCTTCTGTCTGCCCGAGATATCCTTTCAGTGCGCGGGAGATTCCGCCGACATCGAACAGGTCCGGGCGGGCGGCAAGCAGGTCCAGGCGAATTACGGTTCCCGACCCGATTTTCTCGAAGCTCGCTTCCTGTTCAAATTCGCACCATGGGCAACGATTGGTTACTTCTGCTCCGGGGGAGGATTCCACAATCTGCGCACATTTTGGACATCGAAATCGATCGACATCCACCACGTCATCGACGTCGCAGCCAATCTGTTCCAGAGCATCCGCCAGTTCCTCCACAGCGTAGTTCCGTCCCAGAAGTTGATTCAGCCAATCCCCCTCGACGTTAATCACCGGCACTTTAGAAACTCCCAATCTGTCGTTTGCTCCGGCACCGGAAGCAGGATCAGTGAAAACCTCCCCTCGATGCCACTGAGCCGATAGAATAGCGGCGAACGTCCTCCGAGGGCAGTGCTGACAGGCAAGTGTTGACTCGCATCGGAGACTGAATCAGATTCAAGCGGATTCCGACTGTCCGAGGTCTCCTGACTGCACCCCAATTTCCGTTCAGAAAATGTGCATAGGTTGAAACGCTCTCGGGCCGGATTCACAATTCAAGGCGACGACACCCGGGAAAAGGAACCTTTCGCACATTATGTGGATTGAGTTTGGGGCGACGGCGCTCCTGATATTTCTGCTTTCTGTCGTCTTTGGGGCGGTGGCGACGACGATTGTTTTTGTTGTCGTGTCGCGCCTCCCCGTGGATCATTTCCTTGAGGACAGAGCGCAGAAACCCCTTTCCCGTACACTGTTACATAAAATCTGGTTTGTCTTCAAAAATGCCTTGGGGATCGTCCTGATCATTGCCGGGATCATCATGATCATCACCCCCGGACCGGGATTTCTCTCGATTCTGATTGGGCTTTCTCTCGTCGACTTCCGGCAGAAGCACGCCTTGATTCTCATGGGGCTGAAGCGCCCCTCCGTCCGGAAGAGTCTTAACTGGATGCGCAAGAAAGCAAATGTCCCACCCCTCAAATTTCCCAGCCAGTGCGAACCGGTTGAATCCCGGTAGAGTGTGAATTTGCGGGTTCTGCCAACCGGTTGACGGTACTCGACAGTGGTCGAACATTGAATTTCCGTCGAATTGATTGACGCTGACTGGGGGGTGACGTACTCTAGTTCATCCCGACTTCAACAGGATTTCCTGCAATTAACAGCCTCGTGATCATCATCGACGCCCCCATTTCGCCGATTGGCGAGATTATTATTCGTGCGCTCGATGTGATCTGAGGAAAGACTGGTCTATCCAACCCTCTCAGATCCACTAGGTCTGCGAGGGTTTTTTTGTTTCAAACCCGCGAAAGTGATGGTGCCATGTACGTCCAGCTTTATGACACAACCCTGCGTGACGGCAGTCAGGGGGAAGGGGTCAATTTCTCGCTGCAGGACAAGTTGCTGATCACGAGCAAGCTGGACGAACTCGGCTTCGACTTCATTGAAGGGGGATACCCTCTTTCGAATGAAAAGGATGCGGAATACTTCCGCCGGGTCCGGGATCTGGACCTGAAGCACGCGCAGGTCTGTGCGTTCGGCATGACTCGACGACGCGGAGTGGCAGCGGAGAACGACCCCAGTTTGTTGGCACTCCGTGACTCAATGGCTCCTGTCTGTACCGTCGTCGGAAAGACCTGGGACCTTCACGTGACCGAAGTGCTCCGGGTCGATCTGAAAGAAAATCTTGCGATGATCCGCGAGTCGATCGAGTTTCTCCGGGCGGAAGGCCGCCGGGTGTTCTATGACGCGGAACATTTCTTCGACGGGTACAGTGCGAACCCGGAATACGCCCTCCAGACGCTTCTGACGGCTCAGGAAGCAGGAGCAGAGGTCATTGTTGCCTGTGATACCAACGGGGGAAGTCTGCCGGAGCGGATTGCCGAAATCCTGACCGCCGTGCGCAAGGAACTCTCGGCTCCCATGGGGATTCACTGCCACAACGACTGTGATGTGGCTGTGGCGAACTCCCTGAAGGCTGTTGAATGCGGAGTTGTTCAGGTGCAGGGGACCATCAACGGCATCGGCGAACGATGCGGGAATGTGGACCTGCTGAGCGTTGCTGCCAATCTCGCCCTGAAGAAAAAAGGGTATGAAGTTCTGACGCACGGGAGCGGTTTGCCGCATCTGACAGAGCTGTCGCGATATGTCTATGAGCTGGCGAACATGAACTTCCGGTCGAACCAGGCCTTCGTCGGACGAAGTGCATTTGCCCACAAGGGGGGAATGCACGTTCATGCGGTCAACCGGATCGCTCACAGCTACGAACACATCAATCCGGAAGTGGTCGGGAACGAGCGCCGGATTCTGGTGAGTGAGCTGTCGGGACGCTCAAACATTGTTGCCAAGACGACCAAACACAAGCTGGACCATGATGCCGACCTGATGGCAGCGATTCTCGCCCGTGTGCAGGAACTTGAAAATGTCGGATATCAGTTCGAAGCGGCGGAAGCGTCGTTCGATCTTCTGGTTCAGAAGGTCGCTGGTTTGTATCGACCTTCCTTCGAGCGAATCAGCTACCGGGTGAATGTCGAAACCCGTGCGGACTCGGTTCCAATGACGGAAGCGACTGTGAAGCTCCGGATTGACAAAGACGGACCGGTCGAACACGAAGTGGCAGAAGGGGACGGTCCCGTCAATGCGCTCGACCGGGCATTACGAAAGGCTCTGGTTCGACATTACCCGCGGCTGCAGGAAATGCACCTGATGGACTACAAGGTCCGCGTGATCAATTCGGAAGGGGGAACGGCAGCCCGCGTTCGCGTGGTGATCGAAAGTGCCGACGACAAAGAGGTCTGGAACACGATTGGGGTCAGCGAAAACATCATCGAGGCAAGCTGGCTCGCGCTGATTGATGCAGTTGAGTATAAGCTGCTGAAAGATCAAGGGCGGATGAACGGCGGGAACTGATGTTCTTCCGCTTGGCGTGAGGTTTGATCATCGATCGGAAAAGAGAACGCAGAGACGGAGAGACGGAGAGACGCGGGGACGCAGAGAATGACTTGGCCCTTGTCTCAAGGGAGTGTTGCGGTCAATTGTTGCTATTGATCTCTGCTGCACGTCCTACGTTTGTGAGATGAGCTTTATATGAGCTCTTTTTTCTTTGCGTCTCCCCGTCATTGCGTCTTTGCGTTGAGTTCCCGTTTCCCGATGGTGAGCTGTTCCGGCATGTGAAGAGGCCCCTGTCAAAGGAGTTCGTTCCTCCGGGGGCGGCAATCCGATGACGACTGGTGAAGAGAACGCAGAGGCGGAGAGACGCGGGGACGCAGAGAATGACTTGAACAAGTAAGTCGTTCGTTTCTCCCCTTGCGCTTCAGCGTCTTCGCATCTGTGCGATCAGTTCTCTTTTCCTTTAGGAGAGCCGTCCACGTTCGTGGAATGGTTCCCGTCAGCATTCACTGAGATTCACCGCAAGTCCCCCTTGCGAGGTTTCCTTGTACCGGGATGACATGTCCGCGCCGGTTTGTTTCATGACGCGGATGACCCGGTCCAGTGAAACAAAGTGGCTGCCGTCTTCGTGCAGGGCAATGCGGCTGGCGTTGATTGCCTTGACTGCCGCCATCGCATTCCGCTCGATGCAGGGAATCTGGACCAGTCCTTTGATCGGATCGCAGGTGAGTCCCAGGTTGTGTTCCATCCCGATTTCGGCGGCCTGCTCGACCTGACGGGGCGTTCCTCCCAACACTTCAGTCAGGGCACCAGCT
>CALLWY010000255.1 GCA_938015865.1 uncultured Planctomicrobium sp. | reverse complement strand
CTGACAGCGACGGTTGAACCAAAGTCAAATGTGATTGACTTTGATTTGACTGGTGAAAAGCGATGACTCGCGATTCAGTGGCGTGAGTTCGTTTTCAATAGAAAGAATGACATGTTTGATCGTGAAATGACGACCGACCGACGTCGGTTTCTTCAGGGGATGGCGGCCGGTGTCACGCTCGGGGCGACATCTTTGAAGATTCAGCCGGCCGCGGCGGCGACCCACTCCGGGTTCGTTCCCCCCAATTTGTTGAAAGGGGAGGTGATTCGGACATCTGGTCAGTTAACGAATCACGGAAGTCTGCTGGAAGCACCGCGTGAAATTCCAGTTGCTGGACATTGCGATGTTCTGGTCGTTGGGGCCGGGCCTGCGGGAATTGGTGCAGCCATTGCCGCCGCACGCGCCGGGATGAAAACGAGGCTCATTGAGACCGCCGGCTGCCTGGGAGGTGTCTGGACTGCAGGGTTATTGACCAAGATTCTGGATGCCGGCAATAAAACAGGGATCATTCAGGAAGTTCTGACGGCGCTGGCTGTCCGGGGAAGTGGAGTTGCCAAAGCAACCGATGGAACCGTTTATGATCCCGAGCTGTGCAAGCTCATTTTGGAAGAGATGTGCGGCGAGGCGAACGTTTATGTCCAGCTGCACACTCAGCTGGTTGGAGCGATTACCGATTCACGAAACCGGATTGTTGCGATTGTCACGGAATCGAAATCGGGTCGACAGGCATGGACCGCATCGCGGTTCATCGACTGTTCAGGGGATGGCGACCTGGCGGCGCAGGCGGGGTGCCAGTTTGACGTGGGGATCGGGACGACTTGTGAATGTCAGCCGATGTCCATGATGGCACTGGTTGCTGGACTGGATCCGAATGATGAGGCATTGCAGCCATTCATCCGCGAAAATGGCCCGGAAGCGAAGCCGCGATTTCTCAAGCTGATGAGAGAGGCTGGGATTAATCCGTCGTATCGAAGTCCGACCTTGCGGCATTTGCATAGCGGAATTTTTTCGATCATGACCAACCATGAATATGGTGTTCCAGCGACCGATGCGGCCCGCGTGACGGAGGCAACCATTGCGTCTCGTGCCGAGGTTCATGAGATCGTGAATGGATTGCGACGGCTTGGCGGTCCGTGGAAGGATATGGCGGTGGTGACCACTGCGGAGCAGATTGGTGTCCGCGAAGGGCGCCGGATCAAAGGGCGCTATGAGATTACTGCGCAGTCAATTGTGGAAGGGCTGACTCACCCTGACGCAGTTTGCCGGGCCCGGTTCGGGTTCGATGTTCATCATGTCCGGCTGGATGAACTGATTCCGTCAGAAGCCAAAATCACCATTCCGGGGCGGGCAAAGCCGTACGACATTCCTCTTCCGGCACTGATTGCCGCGGATGTGGATGGCCTGATGATGGCAGGACGCTGCATCAGCGGAGATTTTATTGCCCATTCCAGTTATCGGGTGACAGGGAACGCCGTTCCGATGGGAGAAGCTGCGGGACGGACCTGTGCTGCATCCATTATCCGGGATGTCATGCCGCATGAGTTGTCATGGGAACAGGTGCAGCAGATTTGTCCATCGACATCAAAAGCCGCGTCGGGCGTGAGCAATAGTGAGAGCGATCTGAAGGACTGACTCCCGATTGTTTGACGCGAAGCATCATTGACCCCGTTCCTGATCTTTTCGAGACGTCAGGAACGCGGGTCGATTTTGTTTCGCGATCTCGGTGCAATCTCTTTTAATGGGAGACGACGCCTGCCAGGGATTTGGCTGTAAGGGGAAGGTTAGCGGGCTGGTGAGTTCAGGCTCATGGCCAGCAACTTCCCGGGATTAATCTTCGTCAGCAGCTCGATCTCGCTGGTTTCCAGGAGGAGTTCTTCCCGGCAATTCTCCACCATTTGTTTCATTGTGGAGCCCGATCCTACCAGATGGGATCCATCCTCGGAGCGAGGAACGCCGTCGACTCCGACTTCGACCGATCGGCCGCCAATCGTGTAGAGACCCGGGAGGGCACCTGCAGCCCCGATGGCATCTGTCACGATGATGACGCGATCCAGCCCTGTGACCTTCAGATAGTTTCGCAGTGCGAAAAATGGGATGTGTGCCCCATCGGCGATGAAGCTGATCCACAGCTGATCTGCCAGGCTGAGTGCGCGGGAGATGATGTTGTCGTGTCGGTTCATCTCCATCGGGCAGCCATTCCCCAGATGGGTGAACATCGACAGACCGTTGTCGATGGCCGATTGCAACTCGCTGAGAGAGGCATCGGTGTGTCCTGCTGAGACCAGAATCCCTGCGTCGGAGAGGAATCGTGTGAGCTGATCCTCAGGGTCCATCTCCGGAGCGAGCGTCACCAGTCGGATGTGGCCTTCTCCGGCATCGAGAAGGGACGACATCGCTCCGATGTCGGTCGGCTGAGCGTGGATTGCGGGATGAGCTCCGATAAAACCGGGCTTCGGGCTCAGAAATGGCCCTTCAATATGAAGGCCGGCAACAGTCTCCCGAATCAGTTCGTCCTGCCGAATCAGGTCGACCACATTGGCGATCTTCCGGCGCATGTTCGGAATGGAGTCTGTGATCAGAGTCAGAAGTATGGATTCTACACCATCCTCCTGAAGTCGGCCGCAGGCTCCGCGCAGATCTTCCAGAGTCAATGTGTCGGAATTGAAGTCGACACCCGCATAGCCATTGATCTGCAGATCGATATATCCGGACATGGGATGTTGTCCACCAGGATCACATTGTTACGAACGGTTCGAGTCTGAGAATGTCTTGTCTTTGTGTCAGCTCGTTTTCTACCGCAGAATGATTGTCATGTTGCGTTTCGCGTGACACTCCTGAGCGGTTCACTCCGATATGCCCAAGATGCTTAGACAGTCTGATAGGACGATGGTTTGAGTTTACTGGCAGCAGCAACGTCAACATAAATCGTGCAGCCAGCATGCTGCTGTAATATCGACGCAGGGACATTTGGGGTCACCGGGCCTTCCACGCTTTGCTGGACAGCCTGTGCTTTTCGCTCATCTGGGACGCTGCAAATGATTCGCCGCGATTTGAGGATCTGGGAAACCGACATGCTGATGGCCTGAGTCGGGACTGCATCCAACGTCGGGAACCAGCCTTCTCCCAACTGTTGGCGGCGGCACGCTTCATCCAGTGTCACGACCAGATAAGAGCGGGTGGTTTCGAAGTCTGCGGGAGGGTCATTGAAGGCCAGATGGGCATTTTCGCCGATGCCAATGAATGCGACATCGATTGTGTGCCGGGAAATGAGTTCCCCCAGCCGATCGCATTCTTTCTGGGGATCGGCCGCTTCGCCGTTAACGTAGTTGAACTCTTTGAATGGGAGCCGGCTGACGAAGCGTTCCTTCAGGATTTTCCGGAAGGATGCAGGATGCTCAATCGAGAGTCCGATGTACTCATCCAAGTGGAACGCCGTCACCCGTGACCAGTCAATGTCCGGTGTCTCAATCAGCGATTCCATCGTGGGAAACTGGGAAGGGGCGGTCGCAACCAGAATGGTGACCTCCTCCTTCTCCGCCAAGGCTGCTTTCAGAGCCTTTGCTCCATCAGCGGCAGCAATCTGACCAAGATGCTTCGGGTCGCGACAGCAGAGAACGTTCATGGTGGCTCCAGCGGCGCTCTTTTCCAGAGGACCGGATTCGCCGCAGGTCGATGTGATCAGGAAGAAACAGAGACTGTCCGATGTCAGTGCGTCGGGGACAACCAGTCTCATCAGACAGGGCCATGATGGCGACGATGTCTCATGAAATCAATGGAGTCTGTGAAATTTTTGCCCTGAAGTTGATCTGTTTCGATCCGTCTCAGCCGAGAAGACAGTAGCCCGAAGATGTGGAGATCGGGCAGGGGAGCGCATAAAAAAGCCTTTCGCCCCGCGCCGCATCCGTGCCGCGCTCGTGGGGCGAAAGGCTGGCAGTCCCACTTTGGAAGGAGCCTAAAAAGTGGACTGCCTCGTTAGGGGCTACCGTCATGGTTGCCGTATCCGCAAGCCCGGTAGCAAGCGGAGATCCAAGTCACTCGACATTCATTTCGGCCTCACTGGATGCCATTTTGCAACCTGAGCTGACAGGCCGGATCGGACCCTCCATTGTCGGGAAGGGGCGATGAATTTCAAGTCATCCCGTCTGGGGTAGTTCTGTCGCAGCGCTTTGTGCTGCTTAAGGTTATGGATTTGTTGATGTTGAATACGCGAACTGGTCAAACGAATGGCTGTGGGTTTGCATGAAGGTTTCCCATCGGCCTCGATCCCAGATTTCCACTCGATCGTTGACCCCCAACAGGACGACTTCCTGTTGAAGGCCGGCAAAACGGATAAGACGCTCCGGAATGCGGATACGTCCCTGCTTGTCAATTTCGACGCTCTCCGCCTGCGAGAAATACAGGCGCAGAAACGTACGAAGTTCCTGACTGTCTCTTGTGCAGCGACGAACCTCTTCTGCGCGTCGCTGAAATTGGGACTCCGAATACAGAGCCAAAGCCTGTTCGGTCTCTGGAGCGATCACCATCGTGGTGACCGAGGGGCCTTCCGCGCAGATCCCCTCCCGATATATCTTCGGGATGGCCAGACGACTTTTGTCGTCCAACGTACGAAAGTGAGTCCCTGTGAAGGCCATGCCGAGGATCCGGAAGCAAGGTCTGCCTATCCCGTTACGAGGTGAAGTGGATTGAACGCATCTTCAGAACTTCATCGTACCACAAGACTTGTGGCGAGATGACCCTGCCGAGGCGACGTGGAAATGATCTTTCCCCACAACTCCCCAATGATCCCCACACGGCTCCAGAAGGTACTCAAAATCACGTCTGCGTCAAGCTCAACATCCCCGTCGCGCAGCATTGAGAGAGGGGGATGTGACGTAGCTTGCGATGGCGCTTGGAATTGAAAGTTTTTAAATTCTTTGTCGCCATTTTTGTCCCGTTTGGCATTCAAACAAGCGTTATTCGGGATTTCGTATGAATTGATGTTCAATCGATCAGGCGACGGTAGAACTGGGTGTAATCACGAACCACTGCATCCCACGTAAACTGCTTTTTGGCAATTGTTTGCGCTTCGCGAGCGAGGCTGTCTCCGAGCTGCGGGGTTTGCAGGATTTCGATCAGAGAATCTTCGAATCCTTTTAAGTCACCGGGTTTTACAATGATTCCGCTACGCTGGTGGATGATCAGATCCCGGATCCCTTCGACATCCATCGCGACAATGGGGATTCTGCAGGCCATTGCCTCCAGAACGACGTTCGGCATCCCCTCCCACTGCGAACTCAGCGCAAACACCGCAGCTTGCCGCATCATCTCCGGGATGTCTTCCCGACGACCGGGGAGACGCACCCACTCGTCGAGGTGAAGCGTGTGGACCAGTCTTTCCAGTTCCTTTCGCTGGGGACCTTCTCCGATGATGAGAAGCCGTGCCTCAGGGACGGCGGTATGAACCCGCGAAAAGCTCTTGATCAGGTCCCGAAATCCTTTCTGGGGGTGGAGTCGACCGACCCCCAGGACAATCTTGCTTTGCGGGGGAAATCCGAACGTCTGCGGGACATCGATTCGCGGAGGAGAGGAGAGATCTACCTCGACTCCGTTGCCGATGACTGTCAGGCGACTCCGCGGAACGCCGATCCTCCGTGTAATGTGGTCAGCCACCCCCCGGCTCACGCACAGGTGCTGGTCCGCCAGTCGTTGTGTCCACCGATCGAGCCACAGGTGCCAGC
>CALLWY010000254.1 GCA_938015865.1 uncultured Planctomicrobium sp. | reverse complement strand
CTCGAAGGTTGTAGAGCTCGCATCGTGGATGCTGGGGATCCGAAGCATTCGGTCGATCGCGGCGGCTTTTTACAACTTTCCAGTCACCAATACGAATTGTTCCCCCATTCGGGCCGATATTCAGAACAATCTCTTTGTGCGGGGAAGGGGCTCCTTGTGTAATGGTCGGTCAGATATCCGTACCATCGACAGGAAGTGGCTGCTCGATGGAGGCCCCTGCCAGTTTCAGCAGTGTCGGATACCAACCAACGACGTGCAGAGATTCGTGCACGAAAGTGCCAGGCTTGATTTTTCCTTTCCATGTGTCGGAAGCACACACCCGCACTCCACCTTCATACACGGTGCTTTTCCCGGCACGAAATCGCCCGTTATCCTAGACAACTCCGGCGTTCACACCGCCGTTGTCACTCGAGAAGAGAAACAATGTGTTCTCCAGCTCCTCCTGAGCTTCTACGGCAGCAACAATCTGGCCAACCGCTTCATCCATTGCTGCCAACATTCCGACATAGTCCTGACGCTGTCGTCGGAGATGAGAATAAGGCTCAGAATAGTTTTCTGGAACTTGCAGCGGACCATGCACAGCATTGAATGGGACATACAAAAAGAGCGGTCGATCCCGATTTCTTTCGTTGATAATCCGCACGGCCTCATTTGCGATCAGATCAGTGGTATAACCTTCGTCGTAGTTGCCTGATCATTTTTGTGCCAGTCACCCCGCCCCATTAGTGACATGGGTGAAGTAGTTGGTTGCTCCGTTTTAGAGACCATACTGGTGGTCGAATCCACGGCTGGTTGGAAGATATGACCGGTTGACGATCCCTAACTGCCATTTCCCGACAATGGCAGTTTCACAACCAAACGACTTCAATGCCTGTGGAAGGAGTCTCTCTTCAAGCGGAAATCCGAAATCAGCCCAGGGAGCAATAACTCCCATCTGCAATCCACACCGGAATGGGTAGCGACCAAAGAGAAGAGCAGCCCGTGTCGGATTGCACAAGGGTTGCACATAGAACTGTTCGAGTTGAGCCCGTTCTTTGCCAGACTGTCCAGGTGAGGGGTCCTGATCTCACGCCTACGCCAGCCAACTTCAGCGGCCCCGAGATCGTCTGCCAAAAAAGCGATGATTTTCGGTTTAGAAGTGGGATCTCCACACGCAGCTGTTGCCCTGATAGCGACGAACGCAACTGCCAGTAAAGCCAAGCTTCGGACAAACTTGACCAAACTCCACTGGAGTTGCACGCCAACACGCACCCAAACATCACAATTTGTCAATGCCTTCCAATATCGTACGCAAACAAATCGCACGTCTCCCATTCATATGTCTGGATATTTTGCAAAATCCAATTTTGCGTGAATGACCGGCGGTACTAATCGCTTTATGAGTGGACGAATCCCGGGGAACAATCACAAGTCTTTCTACTGCTGCATCTTGCGATTTTCCAAAATTGTCGATTGTGCTGAAAAATCTTCTTTTTCAAGCGAAATTCTCCGCTCAACCTTGACATTCGCATGCGATCAGCCGATACATACACGACCAGGGTGGTAGTCAAATAGCCAACAAAATACCTCCTTCTCCATAACGCAATCCGCTGCGGCTTCCAAACTCCCGCCGATTGTGAACTGAACCCCCTACCTCAATTGCCTCGAATCAATCCGAAGGGATTCCTTGTCATGCGTTCTCGTCAGCAGTATCGGTCTGCGTTCACACTGATTGAGTTGCTTGTCGTGATTGCGATTATCGCAGTGTTGATTGCCCTCCTGTTGCCCGCTGTGCAACAGGCCCGAGAAGCCGCCCGACGTTCTCAGTGCAAGAACAATCTCAAGCAGATTGGTCTGGCCCTCCACAATTATCACGACATCTACAACACCCTGCCCCCCGGTGTCGTTCACAAGGCCGGTGGCCTGAACACCGCGGGGCTGGCCGGTTACGGCTGGGGTACATTCATTTTGCCCCAGCTGGAGCAGACCGCATTGTTCCAGTCCATGGGTGTGAATGAAATCGATCTGGACACCTTGCTGCGAAGCACGGACAAACCTGACTTGCAGCGTCTGCCAATGAGAGAACTCTCGTTCTATCGGTGCCCGTCGGATACAGCTCCTGCTCTGAACGACAAGCGAGACTGGAGCAGCACTTACTCCCCATTTTTCAACAATCAGCCGGTCTATCTGGCGACGTCAAATTATATCGGAGTCGCCGGGACGAGATGGGCAACTCCGAACTCGTGGATCACCAACAGAGAAGACCCCTGGGGGACTTTCTGGGGAGACAGCAAAGTCCGGTTTCATGATATCACAGACGGCTTGTCCAACACCGTTATTGTAGGCGAACGAGATGGGCTGGGATGGGCTGGAAATTGGGTCGGACACATGAACTACACAACGAATCAGGTTGTTGGAGCCCGCCAGAACCTGGGCATCATGAATACAAAGATCAACGATCCTCTGACTCAACCGGACAACGTTACGCCGCGCACAAGTCGTGCTTTCAGCAGCCCTCATACGGGGGGAGCCCACTTCCTGTTGGGTGATGGGGCCGTACGATTCATCAGCGAAAATATCGACTACTCAGACACAGGAATTAATCAGGCGAATCCGTCGGCACTCGGTCTGTTCCAAAAGCTGGGACGGCGCAACGATGGCCTCATCCTCGGTGAATTCTGATTTTCGGTGATCAAATGGACGTTGAAAGGGACCGCCCGACTTACTGGTCAATGTCCAGGGACATTAAAAGTCCAGGATCATTTCGTATTCATCAGTCACAGAGAAAAAGTGTCATCATGCGTGGAGTGAACGTTTTGTCATCTGCCAGGTCATCATTCAATGGCAGAACATCAAGTTTAATGATGGGAGCGATTCTGGCCGTCGCATTTGGAGGCTGTGCAGACTCAGGTCCAAAGCTCGGTGTTGTCACCGGGAAAGTGACATTCGAGGGGAAGCCGGTCCCCGCTGCGTATGTTGTTTTTCAGCCAATTGATCGCCCCGGAACTTATGGTTCCGCTTATACGGGAGACGATGGTCAGTATGTGCTGCGGTACAGCCGAAACCGGAATGGAGCACTGGTCGGCCGTCATCAGGTGACAATTACGACAAATCCAGATGGTGGAGATGATGAAACCGTGCCTGAAGAGAAACCGGCGCGCCGCGGAAGCAAGGGCAAAGGGCAGCAGAACCGAATGAAGGGAATCTTCGAACGCGAAGTCAAGCCGGGAAAAAACGTGCATGATTTTGATCTCGGCGATCAGGAAGATGCATCATCACGGTAAACAATAACGATCCCACCCCAAGTAGTGATTGACTCTCGGCCACGTGATTCGCTGCGATTGATTTCAGAGATTTCGCCTATTACCCGCGAAACAGGTTCCTCATTCTCAGGTTCCTCTTTCAGTTGTGTCTACGGGGCAAAACATCAGCTGCCGATTCATTTGATGCAAGTGGGAATTGGCCGGGCGAAGGATCGATCCCCACTTTCTACCGTTGCAAATCGCTCAACACCATCTGCTAAATAAGCAGCAAACATGCCGTGTGCTTTTGCGGCTCATTCAGATTGAAATGAAGAGTATGACAACTTCTGTTTTCAGCAAGAACACGTTCTCCACAGGCGTACTCCGCGTATTGCTCGGTGTGGCTTGTATCATTGCAGGCCTTGGGGAAACTGAGGCGGCCGATCAGCCTCCAAAGCCAAAACTTCCCAATATCATCCTCTGTATGGCTGATGACCTTGGATGGGGGGATATGGGATTCAATGGTCACCCGGAGATCAAGACGCCCCATCTCGATGAGATGGCGAAGGCGGGAGCAAAACTGGAGCGATTCTACGCTGCCCCTCTTTGCGTCCCGTCGCGAGCTGCGTTTCTCACAGGACGAAACGCCGTTCGATGTGGCATGGGAAGCGAACGGATCACGCATCTCCGCCCCGAGGAAGTGACCATTGCAGAGTTGGTCAAGACCAAAGGATACACCACAGGACACTTTGGCAAGTGGCATCTCGGAATGCTGACTCCTGATTATCAAGGAGATAAGCGGGTGTACATGACGCCAGGAATGGCCGGGTTCGACGAATGGTTTTCGACCCCGTCCGCTGTCTCGACCCATAACCCATATATCAACCCAGGTCCAGTTGGAAATGCAACAGGTGGTCGATCTGATCCACGCCCGATCGATCTTCGGGCCGGATTCATTGACAACGGCAAGCCACTGGAGAAGCCACTGGAAGGGTGTCCCGCAGAGATCGTCATGAATCGGGCACTCTCATTTATCCGGAAAAATGCTGCAGAAGGGCAGCCATTTCTGGCGGTTGTCTGGTTCAATCCACCACACACTCCGGTTGTGGGACACCCGAAATACATGGCAGAGTACTACTCTCACTTGCCGGAAAATCAGCAGCACTATTACAGCGCTGTCACCGCAGTCGATGCCCAGATGGGGCGTCTGCGAGAGACGCTGCGTGAACTGGGAATCGCTGAGAACACATTAGTGACGTTCACCAGTGATAACGGCCCCGGCCCCCCAGTTAGTCGCCCCCGAAATCCTGACGCACGTCTTCAAGGTTCGACCGGGCCATTCCGTGAGCGAAAAGCGTCTCTGTACGAGGGGGGAGTTCGCGTCCCGGGACTTCTGGAGTTTCCTGCTCAGGTTCAGCCCGGCACCGTCGTTACAGCTCCGTGCTGCACAATGGATTATCTGCCTACAATCGCAAATCTGCTTGATATCAAACTGCCGGACCGACCATATGACGGCATCGATATCCTGCCCCTCCTGACCGGAGCACGCCAGGAACGGGGGCGTCCTGTCGGATTCTTTTTCCGCAACGCACTCGCCTGGTCTGGTGACCGCTTCAAACTGATTGCCGCAGAGCAATCCCGTGGTCAGGACGATGAGGCGCTTCGCTTCGAGGAGAAGCGATTCGAACTGTTCGATCTGGCCAACGATCCGGGGGAGACGAAGGATGTTTCGGACCAATATCCGGATGTTGTTGCATCGATGAAAAAGGAACTCAAGGACTGGGCGATTTCCGTTGAGAACAGTCGAATCGGAAAAGATTACGATGCAGTCCCTACGACCCAAAAAGCAACAGTAACACCTAACTTAAAATCCCGTCTGTTTCTGCTTTCTGGCCAGTCCAACATGGCCAACATGGACCCGGAAATCTCCTTTGTTCCAACGC
Organism: uncultured Planctomicrobium sp.; assembly: GCA_938015865.1. GTDB lineage: Bacteria > Planctomycetota > Planctomycetia > Planctomycetales > Planctomycetaceae > Planctomicrobium. The sequence continues at coordinate 21,840 of CALLWY010000254.1, read as the reverse complement.
TTCGTGAGGCGTTCCCGGACGATGAATTGATTATCGTAAAGGTTGCCTATGGGGGACGGTCGATTTCCCGTTGGGTTCCACGCGGCAACATCTACAAGGAACTCATCGAAAAGGCAAAGTCAGCAATTGCCGACAAGAAGATTGAGTCAATCAGCTTCATCTGGATGCAGGGAGAAAAGGATCATCAGGAAGATGAGACAACGCGAACCTATCAAGAGAACTTGAATACTCTCTACAGGCAACTGACAGAAGACCTTGGCCGCACAGACATCCATTGGGTCATTGGACGCCTGAATGATGCCCGGCTTGGGACACCAAACTGGGATACGATTCGCCAGATACAGGTGGAAGTCGCTGAGGAGCATCCCCTGGCAACCTGGGTTGATACAGACGATCTGAACGGCCCTGATAACAAGGTGCATTGCCCCCCGGAGGGCTACAAGGAAATGGGGCGTCGTTTCGCTGAAGCAGCAATTCAGTTGATACGAAAGCCGGCATCAACGTCAAAAGTCTCAGCGATTCCAACAGGAGCAAACATCCGTATCATTCCTCTCGCAAAGCCACTCAGCTCACCAACCGGCTTCGCCCAGTGGATGTACCCTGACCAGTATACCGCTCAAGACATTCTGGAGATGATTAAAGGGTTGAAGCCGGCAGTTCTCGAACGGTTCATCACGGGGAAGCAGGATATCAATGCGTCCGTGCCGGTTCGCAATGGCTTTCCCCCAATGACAGTTGGCCAGTTTCTCAACGCAGCCATCGAAGCAGGAACCCCGGACTGTATCATCATTCCAAAGCTGAATCTGACATGGATCACCTGGGGACGGGAAGAATACTTCTGGGAAACGGCCCAGAACTATTTCGATCTTCCTCTGACTCGCCCGATTCGTGTGGTCAATCTCGACAACTGGCAAGATTACCTTAACAAACATGGTGAGGATGCAGCCAAGGCACTTCTTCAACGATTAAAAAACATCGGCTATGAGCAGATCGGTGTTAATATGGCCGGTGGATATCGGGAAGGATATGGCTACCTCTCATTTGCGGATTTCCTCATCAACAGCCAGACCTGGGAAATCCGCCTCAGTACGCTCGACAAGCTGAAAAACGATCCGCACATCAATCAGTACTATCTTTACATCGACTATCCGGGGCAGATGGAAAAGTTTATGCAGCTGAGCGTCGATCAGCAGGCAGATATCTTCACAAGGATTATTCAACCGGCCGAGAAGGAACACGATTTTACTTTTGTCTATCCCGTGTTATTCGATTCCTGGGATGCAACAAAACAGACCACCAGTCTGAATGGCCCCTATCGCGGGACAAGCCTGTATGAAGTGATCCGTGCGTCGATCAATCCATGAGAGGCTGCCTTTAGTCCAAATATTCAAGAAACATGGTCACGTCTCCTGCGAGATCCCGACAGGATCGACACCAAGAGAACCACCTGAACTCGACCTGAAAGCCTGATGCTCTCCCGTATTTTTGCATCGACGACACTTTGTGCTCTTCCGGTTTTCCTGATGATGCTCGTACCGGAACTCCCTGCGGGGGAGGGGCCTCCGGCGGGAGTCAGCCGGCCGAACGTTGTGGTTTTACTCGCTGATGATGCCGGCTGGGGAGACTATCCCACTTCTGGTAACTGCGGCGTCTCCCTGCCGCACATCACATCGATCGCTCAACAGGGCGTTTCACTCGAACACTTCTACGTCTGTCCGCTCTGTTCACCAACGCGAGCCGAGTTTCTGACCGGGCGCTATCATCCGAGAACGGGTGTGACTGGCGTCTCGACCGGAAGGGAGCGATTGAACCTCGACGAACGGACAATCGCAGACGCCTTTCACGCTGCCGGATATGTGACCGGGGCCTTTGGGAAATGGCACAACGGAAGCCAATGGCCCTATCATCCTCGTGCCAGAGGTTTTGACCGCTATTTCGGACACACTGCTGGCCACTGGGGGGAATACTTCAACGCTCCACTGGAAAATGATCACGGAGAGATCGTTCGCCGACCGGGTTATATCGTTGACGTCTGTACCGATGAAGCAATCCGGTTCATCGCCGAGAATCGATCTCGCCCGTTCTTTTGCTTTATCCCCTTCACGACCCCACATTCCCCTTGGGCGGTGCCGGAGGAAGACTGGAAGCGTTTCCGTAACAAGCCAATTACTCAACGGTCAACATTGCCAGACGAAGAGGATGTCGATGTCACTCGTTGCGTTCTCGCTATGATGGAAAATCAGGACGCAAATGTGGGGCGAGTGCTGGCGGAACTTGAAAAATGGCAACTTACTGACAAAACAATTGTCGTCTACTTCTCCGACAACGGCCCCAACAGTTGGCGATGGAACGGCGGCATGAAAGGACGGAAAGGGAGTATCGACGAAGGGGGCGTCCGTTCCGTCTGTTATCTTCGCTGGCCCGGTGTCTTACCTGCCGGACGAACTGTCACCCCCATCGCCGCCGTCATCGACTTGCTCCCGACGTTGACTTCACTTGCAGGGATTCAACCTGTCGGGGAGAAGCCACTTGATGGTGTCGATCTCTCTCCGCTTCTCAAGGCTCCAGACACCCCTTGGCCGGACCGCCTGATTTTTTCCAGCTGGGGTGGCAAGGTCAGCGTTCGCAGTCAAACCCATCGTCTCGATCATGATGGCAACCTCTTCGACATGCAGTCCGACCCCGGGCAATTGACTCCTGTCAATGATCAGGCACCCGAAGTCACAGCCCGCCTGAAAAAAGCGGTTGAAGAGTGGTCCGCAGCGACACTTCCCCAGCCGCAACCAACAAATTCAGGACAACGCGCAAGAAAGGGCGTTCCCGACTCGCGTCCCATTCCGGTTGGATACCCGGAATTTCCGGTGACAATCCTCCCTGCACGTGACGGCGAACCTCGCGGCACAATCAAGCGGAGTAGCTCCGCCCCAAACTGCTCTTACTTCGTCAACTGGACCAGCCTGGATGATAAAATGGTCTGGCGTGTCGACGTGAAAACGTCCGGCCGGTATGCTGCCAGCATCGATTACACCTGCCCGGTGGCGGATGCGGGAGCGACGATCGAACTCTCTCTCGGAGAGAACCGTTTGACCGGGAAAGTCGAACCGGGTTGGGACCCTCCGCTCTACACCAATCAGGATACGCTCCCTCGTCCTCCAGCCGAATCACAAATGAAAGAATTTCGCACCTTGAATCTCGGAGAAATTCAACTGGAGGCTGGTCAGGGACCTTTGGTCCTCAGGGCTCTTCACATCCCCGGGCAGTCCGTGATGGACGTTCGCCGAATCACACTGGTGCTTATTCAGTAGAAATAGAAGTGAGGACATCATCGTGAACAGACTTCTCGCGGCACTCTTTGCTGCACAGCTACTGTTCTGTGCCGGGGGCGCTCAGCCACTGGCTGCAGCGGAGCCAGATCAACAGAACCGAGATAAGCCGAACATCGTCGTCATCTTTTCAGACGACCTTGCCTGGCAGGCGATCAGCGCCTATGGGGATCAGAGAAAGCTGTTAGAAACCCCGAACATGGATCGCATTGCCCGGGAAGGGATGCGATTTGATCGCTGCCTTGTCACGAACTCCATTTGCGGACCGAGTCGCGCTGTTCTGTTGACTGGGAAATACTCCCACATAAACGGCTTTTATAATAACGTGAATTCGCGATTCGATGGGACTCAGCAAACCTTTCCAAAGCTGTTACAGCAAGCTGGTTACTCGACCGCATTGATTGGCAAATGGCATCTGGGGTCTGATCCAACCGGCTTCGATCACTGGAGCATCCTTCCTGGCCAGGGGATCTACTACAACCCTGATATGATTACGATGGGGAAAAAGGAAACAGTCCCAGGCTATGTAACCGACATTATTACAGATCGGTCGATTGACTGGTTGAAGAACCGGGACAAATCAAAACCGTTTCTGCTGATGTGCCAGCATAAAGCCCCTCATCGTGAGTGGTCGCCGGCATTACGGCATCTGGGCTGGGACAATGACCGGAAATATCCAGAGCCGGAAACGCTGTTTGATGACTTTTCCGGACGTGCTCAGGCTGTTCGAGAGCATGATATGGGACTGGACCGGACGATTCGGGATCTTGACGTCAAGTTGGCTCCCGTCCCCAATATGACCGAAGAGCAACGGGCAGAATGGGACAAATATTATGGTCCCAGAAATGCAGCCTACAGCGAAGCAAACCTGACCGGACGTGATCTGATCCGCTGGCGCTATAATCGCTACATGCACGACTATCTGGGCTGTGTGAAAGGGGTTGATGAAAGTGTCGGTCAGCTGCTGGATTACCTCGATCAGGAGAACCTGAGCGAAAATACCATTGTGATTTGCGCATCTGATCAGGGGTTCTACCTTGGTGAACACGGCTGGTTCGACAAACGTTGGATTTTTGAAGAATCATTGCGAACACCGCTGCTGGTCCGCTGGCCCAAGGTTGTTCAGCCGGGAAGCGTGAACGGCCAAATCGTTTCACTGATCGATGTTGCCGAGACGCTGCTTGAAGCTGCCGGAATTCCCGTTCCTGCCGACATGCAGGGTCGGAGCCTGATTCCACTGCTGACAGGGAACACTCCACCAGACTGGCGAAAAAGTTTTTACTATCACTACTACGAATATCCTGTTCCTCATAATGTCCGACCGCACTACGGCGTCGTAACCGACCGCTATAAACTGGTCCGTTATTATCTTCCCGGCCAACCAGAAGAATGGGAACTGCTCGACAATCAGCGAGATCCTTCAGAAGTGAAGAATTTCTATTCCGATCCGGAGTACGCCCAGATCGTTCAGGAACTGAAAAAGGAACTGGAACGTTTACGTATCGAATTTAAAGAGACTGAAGACCCTCCCCGCAGCGCTTTTGGGAAAAGACCTTTTTAGGGATGTGCCTTTCTCCCGCGATAGGTTGTGTCGATCGTCGGTCTGGCGTGAACTTCACTATCTGTTGAATCTGGGTTGAACCTCAAGGAGAAGCGAATGATGAGCCGTCGCCGCTAGAAGCTGACAGGGACGCCGTAGGGAACAAGCATCGCAATATCGTCGAACGATTCTTCTGTAGGATCAGGCGATGCCACAGAACACCACCCGTGACGAAACAATCCTGCAATTTTGCGGGCTTCGTCTGGTTCGCGGCATTCGTCACCACTACGTTTTCAATGCCTCCGACGGCCGGTCACACAGAGGAAACGTCAATGACATCCAGTATGACGACCATTCACCACATCAATTGCGGGACACTGCTGGTCCGCGGTTATCCCACTGTCGTCTGCCATTGCCTCTTGCTGGAAGACCAGTCTGGACTGGCACTGGTTGACACGGGAATCGGTTTACTCGATGTGCAACATCCTGTTGAACGGCTGGGGAAGGAACTCATCGATCTCGCAGGGTTTCAGTTTCATGAGGAAGATACTGCGGTCAGAAGGATTGAGAAACTTGGATTTTCTCCCGAAGAGGTGAAGCACATCTGTCTGACGCACGGCGACCCGGACCATGCGGGGGGATTGGCAGACTTTCCGAACGCCCGGATTCACATTTCCCAAGAGGAGCTGGATCATCTCCGTTCCGGCCACTGGCGATATGTTTCCAGTCAGTTTGAACACCAGCCACAATGGCATCCCCACACGTCTGTCGGCCGTAAATGGTTTGGTCTGGATGCCCGACCGCTTCCACTCGGCTTCTCCTCTGAGATCCTTCTTGTTCCTCTCTTCGGCCACACTCTTGGGCATTGTGGAGTTGCCATCCAGCAAGGTAACAGGTGGCTACTTCATGTGGGAGATGCCTATTATCTTCAAGCGGAGTTAATGCAGGACGACCATCCTGTCTCTGCAATCACCACGCAAAGGGCTGACAATGACGAATGGCGGCGAACCAGCTTGTCCGAACTGCGCCGCCTGATGAAAGATCATCGCGATGAGATCGATATGATTGGTTACCATGACATCACGGAGTTACCAGAACTGGCGGCTCCTTGAAATGTCGGCTCGCTGTTGCCGCGTCGGCGACAGCTCGAGATCATTGATCATCAACAAGCAGATTCCGCTGCGCAGAGAACACCACCACCCCAACTGACCAAAGACTTCAGATTTTCTCGGCCTGCGGTGGATTCTGACAGGTGACGAACACGTCATCATGGATGTCTGATGTCTCAGCAATCAATCGCGAAGACTCGACCGAAACGTTGAAGGGCTGACACCAGTCTGGTTTCGGAACCACTGGCTGAAATAAAACTCACTCGAGAAATTCATGCGAGCGGAGATTTCCTTCATCGACAATGCGTCGTTGACAAGAAGCAGCCGAGCCTGATGAAGCCGCGTCTTCTGCAAGAAATCCGAAAGGCTTTCGTTCTGGCTTTCGCGAAACATTGCCCGCAGGCTGGAATAACTGACGTCAACAAGGCTGGCAAGTTCTCCTGCACGCCAAGGGCGAAGTGGATCTGAGAGAACGATCTCCATGACCCGGGCAACAGGAACGGGCATGTCGCTCTGTTCGGATGAGATTAGAACTTGTCGCTGGTGAAGCAAAATTCCGAGCACATGCGTAATAGTCTGGTGGATGTCCCATTCGTAGGTTGAAGGCCGAAGACGGACCAGCTCCTGAATCGATTTCTGGCATTGCTTAATCCGCTCGGCATCATCAATGTTATCGAAGTTAAATTCCTGATTACACTGAAGAGATTCACTCCAGGTATCGATCCCGGGCCCGGAGAATCGGATTCCTGCTGTCATCAGCCGATGATTCGGTTCCGGGACGTATGCTCGCGGGACCCCGAGATCGACCCACCAGAAACGTGCTCCCGGTTCCAGATGTAACACCTGATTTCCGACATGGAGCTTTCCCACTCCGGAAACGACCCAAAACAGGAATGCCCCTGCCTTGTCCCTGGCTGGGTGTGTTTCCGGCTCATCGCGCCAGACGCTTCCGACAGAGAGGACATGCCAGAGTAAGCGGCGTGCCGTTGGAGAGGGTTCTACAAGACAGAGATCATCAAAGCAGGCTGGCATTTACTCGCGATTCTGACTCCGACGCACCATTACTCCTCACATTCCGAATGAAAGAAATAATGGTGATGATTGAGCTGCGGTGCGAATATTTTCGTCGTTTTGAAAATCGAAGTCAACAACACATCAGCGCGCCGTTATGGGACAGCTGTCTGAAATCGTTTCGAATTCGCAGGACCACACACAGCAAGTCTGGTCATATAGTCCGGTGTCAGAAGACGGGTTCAAATACTTGATGTCGCCATCCCGTAGGCCTATCTGGATTTGCTCTTTGAGAGGTCTTTCCAGTTTGGAAGAGAGATATGGCTTCGATAATTCGATTCGTTTTCGTGTGGATTGCGAATCGGTGAGTAGATCTTTTCCCCTTGAAATGGGCGGTCCTGGGTGTAAATCGCCACTCTCTCATTGTCCCAGAGAATGATTTCATCCCGATCATCTCCGGTCAAATTGAGGACGGCTGCGCACATCTCAGGATGTCCATCATCCGGGAAGAGGACAACCCGGCGCAGCTTCCCGTCAAGAAGTCCCCCTTCGCGCGAATTCCCTGAAAGCAGGATCAACTCCACACCGTCGCCGCACCAGTTGACCGGCGCCAGGGGGCTTCCACTGTGCATCGGTTCGCTCTGCTGAAGGAGAGTTCCATCGTATTGAAATACAGAGATCACACCGGGATTCTTCCAGAAGTTGTCTGCAACGATTTGCAGCCCCGGCACATCCTTTCGGAATTTCCCAACACTCGACGCCTGTGCGTGACCAACGCGAACGTGCCTCTTCACAAAGCCCCGCATGTCAGCAACAATAAAGCCTTCATCACTTCCGCAATAATAGGCAAGCGGTTCTTCGTCGCTGTCTCCGCTGAAGTTTCCGATGGCGATGCTGTCAGCATGGTCTTTGAAATTCTGGTCCATCGTCCACAGCTGCTTTCCCTCACCGTTCCAGAGTGCATATCCGATGGCCAGCAGGTCCTTGCCAGTCCGGCTGTCACGATAGGCATACGGATAGTGCCCAAGCATTCCCTGACCGGACCAGAGGAGATTCAGATCTTGATCAAACGTCCAGAAATTCCAGTAGCGATCCTTCATGACGATATGATTTTTCCGGCCGATTCCTGAGAAATCGAGGAAAATGATCGAATCACCACTACTGACGTTTGTGGGCCATTTCTTGGAGGGCTTTTGAGGAACATCAGGGTAGCTGGTGATTTCTGGAACCGGCACCGCCTTTTTCACTTTTCCGGTTCGACCATCAAGGATCTGCAGCTTTCGATCGAGAGCAAGGACGACGTCATTGGCACCATCTCCATCAATGTCATGAATCTGGAACGGGGTGTCACAGGTGATCAGAGCATTTTCAATGTCGGGGCGAGGCGTTCCGATCTGCCACAGAACTTTTCCATCGAGATTCACTGCAGTCAAACAGCTGATTTCCGTTGCAGCATTGGTTTCGGCGAGAAGTTTGTTTTGTCCAATCAGCATATCCACCTGACCGTCCCCATCCAGATCGCCGAATCGGACATTACGTCCGGCTCCAAAGCCTCGCGTTGAAAATTCCTTCCAGAGGACAGGATGGGGATATTGAGAGCGAAGCTGCGCCAATTCGCGTTCCCGTTGTTCGATGGCTGATTTTATTGAAGACAGAGTCTCCGCCGTGACACGAACTTCAAAGTCGTTGAAGACCGTTGGAACGTCTGCAACAAGTCCCGCCTTTCCTGACGTTGCTTTAACGTTTTCCCCGACGATGACCACCTTCCCATTGATCGAGGCAATTGCTTTGCCATCATGAACATCCACTTTCAGGTGGTAGGTCTTTCCCGATTCATAGGGGAAATCGACTGTCCCCAGCTCCTGCCATTCAATCACGCGAAATGCCTTTTCTTCCGGCATCCGCACCGCGAGATGGGCCTCTTTTCCGTTTTTCAATGAGAATTGAAGAAAGTGACGGTTGGTTGAATAGTTCAGGACGATCCCGGAAGTTCCCCCCGTTGAGAGGGGGGTTACATTCGCCTCAACGGAATAGTCCTTCCATTCCAGCTCCCCCGTGACTAGAAGTGGGGCGAACATAATTTGGAACATCCGTGGAGCAGTTGGGGTCAAGACCTGACGAATCCCCGTCTTTCCATTGCTCCGGTCCCCTGCCCACGCATCGAGATAACAGATCGCGTTCCCCCAGGGCTCAAGCGAAATTCCACGATGAGCAAAGTAGTGGTACTCCTGAACTGCCGGATTAACGTCACCGAATGGCTTGCTCAGGACTCCTTCGGGGTAACGGGAGAAATCATCCGAAAAAAGGACGACATCCTTGTCTCCTGCCCGAACATGGTGCTGAAGGGTGATCCCTGACAGTAAAAGTGCGGGGATCAGAATGGAGCGCAAGGTCGAGAGCAACCGCATGGTACGACTCCTGAAGAAGACTCGCTGAGTTCTTGCTGCGTGGACACACGTGTGTCGAGAAATTCAACAATGAAAAATTGGGGCCTATTGGACGTTCACAGTTGTGATTTCCTTTTTGATTTGCGCGATCTGCTCCCGTTCCGGGCGATTGCGATACAGTGGGTCCAGCGGATAGCAGCCTGAGACCATTCCATTCCGTGGCGCTGTTGTACAGTCGCTGAAGGTACGGCAGATTTTCTTTCGGGCGAGGGGGCGTCCGCTCAGCACGTCGGCAGGGAGATCCGGATAGGAAAGGACCATTCGCCCCAGCCCAACGGAGTCAACCATTCCAGCCCGCACTGCGGCCTGCCCGACATTTGGCAGCCAGTCCTGCAGATACGAATATCCCGATCCCACGATGATAAGATCCGGAAACCTTGCCTTCATAATCGCCGTTTGTTCGATCTGACGGGCGACACTCTTGAGCGGGTCTTCCGGTGGCTGGTACCCATCCGAAGGAGGAAAGCTTGCTGGCCGCTGCATGTGTGGATTGTAATAGGGGCTTCCAGCACTGGAGCAGACCAGTTCGATCGAGAGTTCTCTGAACATTTCGAAGAGCTGGACCGTTTCTGTCAGATCAACACCCGTCCCCGTTCCGTCTCCGCCGAAAGCATACGGATAGGGTTCACCTTCTCGAACTGAAATTCCAACGCCGTCCAGTCCTGTTTTGAATGGAGCAAAATCGTAGATGCTGACCCGCACGGCGATCTCAAGACCTGGAGCTTCTGCTCGAATTCCAGCGACAATTTCCCTCAGGAAACGTGTCCGATTTTCCAGCGACCCTCCATATCGTCCGGAGCGATCGAATCCCGACAGGAACTCGTGTCCCAGATATCCGTGGCAATGCTTGATGTCGACAAACTGGAAGCCGGCTCGCTGAGCCCGGACTGCAGCCCTGACAAAATCCTCGCTGAGACGATCGATTTCATCATCGGTCAGAATCCGCTCGCAATCCTCCGTCCCAAACTTCTCCGTCATCCACGAATTTGAGTAAACAATTCGTGGTTCCAGTCGCTTTTTATCATTCGGCCTTGCAAATCGCCCTGAATGAGTGAGTTGCAAGCCGACCAGAAGATCGTCGGTCCTGCCAAAGTGTTGCTGATGGGTCACTTCGAGTAGAACCCGTAACCCCTCAATGTCAGAAAGTGTGCTGTCATTAATGAGCAGCTGATTCGGGTTGGCTCTTCCATCGTGCCGGACTGCAACGGCCTCTCCTCCCCAGATCAATTTGGCCCCACTCAACCCAAATTTTTTCCAACGCTGCCTTGTGAGCTCTGTGGGCCGTCCGTCTATTGTCCCATCCCACCCTTCCATCGGAAGGATGCAGAATCGATTTCCGATGGTCCCCCCTGCTCTCTGAATCGGGCGCGAAAGTGATGCGGAGTCTCCCGTTTCAATTTGCTCATCGAACGGAAGATTGATGCCAAGAGTACGCTGATGTTCCAGAAACTGTTGCGACGTCTTCAATGTCGCGACGCGTGGGTAACTCATGGTCACTCAAATTGCGAAAGGGATGGATGATGCTTCGAAGCGTAGCCGCGACAACGAATAGGGGGCGGGACAATCATGATCAGAACGCCGACTTCCGCTGTGGACTCAGATTTTGTCAGCTCAGGAACCGAGACGACATACAAGTTCTGATAATCGCCTTATGAAAAGTGATCTTTCATCACCCGCAACCCGGTCAGAGCCAAAAAAGCAGTGAGAGCACGAAAGCTCAGGGCTCAGTCGATCACACGACGATCAAATTTAATCGCACAAGCACTTCCAGGAGAAACGATTGATCCCATCCGAGCAAGCGAGAAAGAAAGACACGCTTGCACGCTTTTCATCCCCCCCCATTGATGATGCGGTTCAACAGAGCAGGTCCTGTCACACGAAGTGACCAAGTCCCGAACAGGAACTTCAGAACGCAAATTTCATAAGCATTTTGTCAATTTCACTATGTTCTGCATTCGGCAGTCTTGGCAACATCAACGAAAGTCGATTTGACACAGCAGAGACTCTGTTTCCTTCAACGCCAGTCGGCCCCAACACTCTGCTGCAAAATTCGAACGATTTCAGATCTCATCTGACCAGGAACAACATGCGATGATTCCATGCGTTCAGCATCTACTCTCAGCATGTTCTCAAAGCAAACTGACAACACAGATCCTGTTTCCAAATGGAACCACCTGTCAGACGCTAGTCCATATTCGGTCTTTCCGATTCCCCCAAAACCGGAGGCCGTTCCTTTCTGTCAATCATTTCAATCATGCTCAGTATAACTAATTGCGTTATCAATACTCGATCGTGACAAATTTCAGGGAGACGCTCATGAAGGTCCGATTCAAAACTTCCGGATTCACGTTAATCGAACTTCTCGTCGTAATTGCCATTATCGCAGTATTGATCGCTCTCCTGCTCCCCGCGGTTCAGCAGGCACGGGAAGCGGCTCGTCGATCCCAGTGTAAAAACAATCTCAAACAACTTGGACTGGCCCTTCATAATTACCATGATGCGGCCCAGGTGTTTCCTTCCAACGTTATCTACCGGGAATGGGGAACGTCAGGGGGACAGGCCAATAACTGGGGATGGGGATTCGCAATCCTTCCCTACGTGGAGCAGGCAGCCGCGTTTCAAAAGCTCGGTGCCGGTAATGTGGAACCATGCACCATCGCCAGCGATCCGGAGAAGTTACAAGTATTTCAGACTCCAATTCCCATCTATCGTTGCCCAAGCGATGTCGGGACTCCTTTAAATAATGCGTGGTACTGGACTCCCGCCTGCGGCACCGCCGGGACTCTTGCAAACGCTGTTCCCCAGGCTCGCTCAAACTATATCGCCTCGAACAACTCCAGCCGATCAGATCGGGATGCCACGGCAAACGGAGTGTTTCCCAATGCCGGTCCCTATGGGCGAAAGAATATCAGGATTGCCGACATCACGGATGGCACAAGCAACACGATCGCTCTGGGCGAACGATGCACAACCCTGAAGTTTGTGAACATGAAAGCGTCAGTTGTCTTTGGAGCAAATGACCACGATGAAAACAAAGACGAAATCGGCACATCCACCACTGCTGGCTGCGGAAGTCGGTTAATCAACTCCAACGGTCGGGGATACAGCAGTATCCATACCGGTGGGGCTCACTTCCTTTTTGTCGATGGATCAGTCCGTTTTCTCAGCGAGAACATTAATCACATCCCCAAGGATAGCAACAGCAATACAGATTCGAATGCTCCCAGCAGCACATTTGAATATCTGATCGCTCGCGAGGATGGTCAGGTGATCAGCGAATTCTGATCAGCAGTATCTGTGGGAGCTGTCAATCGCAATTGTCCTGTTTCGAATCCGCAGAAAATCGATTTTTGATCAATCCTTCGTAACCATGATTTTGTATGGTCCGTAAAACTTTCCATTTAATTGTATCCGTCTCTCAAGAACGATTGATCTTGAATTAAACACACTTTTCAAAATTGTCCTGACAGGTGATTCCAGACATGTCCCCCCTCAAGGAGCCTCCGGGCAGGTGGGGAAACGTACCATCCAGGATGAAGGTGAATCGATGTCGCAATTGAACAACGTATCTTCCAGCTCTCCACAAAAGGAACTTTTAAAATTGCTCTGCTTTTCAGCATGTTTGCTGATCAGTCCCAGCTGCAGTTTTGGAGTCCCCTCCGATCAACCCGAACTCGGGCAAGTCAGCGGAGTGGTCACACTGGACGGTCAACCATTAAGTCGAGCCAAAATCAGCTTTGATCCGATTTCCGGGGGGCGGTCGTCAATGGCAGTGACTGACGATCAGGGAAGGTACGAGCTTGAATACGCAATTCAGACACCTGGAGCCAAAGTTGATCGGCACAATATTCGAGTCTCTACGGAATGGGACGAAGGGGAAGCCTCCTCAGGTTCGAAACCAACCAAGGAAACTATTCCTCAAAAATATCGGGAACCCGGAGGGCTGACAGGGGAAGTGAAGCCTGGGAAAAATGTGATTGACCTGAAGCTGGTTTCTGAGTGACCGCCCCGGTTTCAGCTCACTTCTGGCCAGACTGGACAAAACGGAAAATCGTCGAAGTTCGATGGGCCTTCGAACCGGAGAAGATCTGATGTCGGATGATTACGACGTGGGGGTGATCGGCCTCGGCCTGATGGGATCAGCAATGACCCATCGACTGTTGGCGCACGGATATCGTGTCAAAGTCTGGAACCGCACCCCCAGCAAAGTGGAACCATTATGTGCCGCCGGTGCAACATGGTCCCCCATTGAACGAATGAACTGTCGACGGTTGATTATCAGCCTTTACGATAGTGCGGCTGTCGGGGAGGTTATTGACCGGAATTTGCAGCACTTCCGTGTTGGCCAATGCCTGATTGACACGACAACCGGTTCCCCGGACGAAAGTGCCCGCATCGAGTCTCTTCTTCTGGATCGGGGAGTGTATTACTTCGACGCTCCCATCTCTGGTTCCAGCGAGCAGACACAAAAAGGAGATGCCGTTTTCATCGTGGGGGGAGACAAGGAAGCCTATGACAGCTGTCAGGACCTCTGGTCTCTCTTGGGACGCCATTCCTTTCATGTCGGTCCATGCGGAAGTGCCGCGAAAATCAAGCTGATCAGCAACCTTGTCCTTGGACTGAACCGTGCTGCTCTGGCAGAGTCTCTGGCGTATGCAGAAGCAATCGGCATCGATCCGGCCGCCGCTCTGGAAGTTCTCAAGCACAGCGCTGCGTACTCCAAAGTGATGGATACCAAAGGGCGAAAAATGGTTGAGGAAGACTTCAGCCTTCAGGCCCGGCTTTCCCAGCATCTCAAGGATGTCAATCTGATGCTGGAATCGGCACAACAGGTCGGAATGACACTGCCGATGTCGAACTGTCATCGTCGACTTCTGGAAAAAGCCGTTCAGGAAGGCTTAGGCGATCTGGACAACAGTGCAATTTTTCAGGTTTTTCGGAAGCCGGTTCAAGCCTCATGATAAAGCCCCTTTCTGCAAGTGCGCGCTGCCTGGTACTGTTCGCCGCCTTTCTGGGCCTTGTGTTCGATGGCGTTGAACTGGGGTTGATGCCGGTGGCATCTCTGTCAGTTTCGAAGTCTCTGGCTGGAGAGTCGTACACACCAACACTGGGAGGGGACTGGTTTGCCCGATACACAGCGGCCCTGATGTTCGGCGCAGCAATCGGAGGAGTTTATCTGGGGAGTCTCGGAGATCGAATTGGCCGCACACGAGCGATGGGGATCAGCATTCTGTTTTACTCCATATTCGCCGCAATGGGGTCGCTGGTGCAATCGCAGGAACAAATGCTCGCATTGCGGTTCCTTGTCGGACTGGGAGTCGGAGGAGTCTGGCCAAATGCCATGGCCCTCGTAGCGGAGTGCTGGCCCAGTGCGACCCGACCTCTGGTCTCAGGAATCATGAGCGCCGGGCTGAATATTGGCATCCTCATCTTATCGCAACTCGCTCGCATCTGGCCGATTACTCCAGATTCGTGGAAGTGGGCATTTCAACTTGCAGGTGTCCCTGCTCTTCTTGGGTTGCTGACCGTCCTGTTTCTCCCCGAATCACCTGCTTGGCAGGCGGCCAGATCACTTCCGAAACGACCATTGCCTCCCGTCCGCGAATTGTTTTCTCCAGATCTTGTTCGCATCACAGTGGTCGGAATTGTGATCAGTTCCATCCCTATGGTCGGTGCCTGGGCAGCCAGTAAATGGATGATCCCGTGGGCTGATAAAGTCGCTGGGACGGAGTTTTCGGATTATAAAGCGACCACACAAGGCTGGTGGGCATTGGGGGCGACATTAGGAAGTTTTTTCGGATCGCAAATTGCCAGCAAAATGGGCCGACGGTTGAGCTACGCGTTGATCAGCTTCGGATCGTGTGCGCTGACGATTGCAATGTTTCAATTCACCGCACCACGTCGGTCAGAATTTCACGCCGTGGTGTTTACTCAAGGATTTGTCGCAACCCTCTTTTTTGGTTGGCTGGCTCTCTATCTTCCTGAACTGTTTCCATTGCATGTTCGGGCCACCGGGACTGGTCTGGCCTACAATTCGGGACGATTTGCCACAGCGGCCGGTGTGCTTCTGGTTGGATTCCTGTTTACTGCTCTGGGAGGCAGTTACTCCCAAGTCGGAACCTGGTGCGCACTCATCTACGGGCTTGGACTCATAGCCATCTGGTTTGCTCCAGACACTTCCTCCAGCAGCCTGCGAACTCTCGATCAATGAGTCCAGCATAAATTGAGGCACCTTTCGTTCGTCCTTACAGACGTCTCGTCTGAGGCCGGTTTACACTCGGGGGCTCTCCTTCCACTTTGCGATGAGGCGACGCCGAATCAACGACAGACAACTAAAGGTCGTACATGATGATATCCCATCGCCAATGTTACTGGTGTTTTTGTTTAACACTGTTCACGGCTGCTTTCTTTTTGCGTACCGAACTCCTCCGAGGCGATGACTTTTTCGATCCGAATTCCGATCCTGATGCACTTCCTCAAGTCCCGGACGGATTCGAAATAACAGTCTATGCCAGGGAGCCCCTTGTCCGGCAACCCTGCTCGATGGCGTTCGATGCGCGAGGACGTCTATATGTGGGAATGGGGCCTCAATATCGCACTCCCAAGCCAAACACGCCCGGCGACAGTGTGGTCGTCGTTCTGGATGAGGATCAGGACGGCGTTGCGGATACAACAAAGCAGTTTGCAACGGGATTTAATGCCATTCAGGGATTGGCGTGGCATGGGCGAGATTTGTGGGTCGCCAATGCTCCCGATCTGACCATCGTCCGCGATCTCGACGGAGATGATGTTGCTGATGAGTACATTAAGCTCTATACCGATTTAGGAAATCTTGAGCATGGACTGCACGGGCTGGTCTGGGCTCCTGATGGCAAGCTCTACATGAGTAAAGGAAACTCGAAAGGACACTCTTCACAAGGTCGGTGGGCTCCAAAGCCATTTCGTGATCTCTGGGGAGTGACAGCTCCACCCGGAACACCTGACTTCCCTCCCCCTCAAACCTTTTCCGCAAGTTCCTATCAGAAGTCCTACCATGATCCCAAAGACGACTGGGGACTCGATGGAGGCATCCTCCGGTGTGATGATCTGGGGGAAAATCTCGAGATCATTTCGCGGGGGTTCCGCAATCCTTGGGACATCGCCCATTCCCCAACTTTTGACTGGCTGGGAACGGATAACGACCAGACCCAAGGGGACCGCGTATTCATGTCCATTCCGGGGGGCCATTTTGGGTGGAACCACGCCTGGAGCCCGGAGTGGACTGTCGATGAACACCCACCGACGGCTCCTGTGAGTGGACCATTATTTGAAGGGTCTGGAACAGGAATTGTCTATGCCAACTCTCCACAGTTCCCGGATGAGTACCGAAATGTGTTTTTAATTAACGACTGGCTTCGAAAGGCAACGTATACCTGGAAACCCAAATGGGACGGGGCACTTATGCGTCCCGATGGAGACATGACTCCGTTTGTCCTGGGAAATTCTGCTCTTTTCCGACCGACAGACATGGAGTTTGGTCCCGATGGGGCGCTGTGGATTCTGGGATGGAGCCGCGGCTATGGAGCTGAGATCAAGAATGGAGAATTCGTCAGCGAAGGGCGAATCTTCCGCGTTCGATACACGGGGAAGCCACTTCTTGAAGACCATGCTCCGCGTGATCGTCCTCTGTCAGAGTGGCCCGTCCACGAACTTGTCGCTGAATTCGACAGCCAGTTGCCAGTCCGTCGGATTGATGCACAGGATGAGTTAGTACGACGCGGAACCGTGATTCGCGATGAATTAATTCAACTTCTCAAGACAGCCTCACTCTCGCAAGGGGCTGAAACCTGGCTGATCTGGACGTTGGGTCGGATGTCCCCTCAAGACACCTCTGGAAACGTCTTTTTTGAGAAGATCGTTGAGGACCCGCAAAGCTCCGAGAATCTGCAGCTGCAATCCATTCGAATTCTGACAGATCGTTTGCGTCGATCAGGAACGGAATTCGCCTTACCCAACTCGATCGTCCGACAACTTCGTAGCACAAAACCTCGCATCCGTGCAGCAACCATCACTGCGATTTCCGAAGGAAATCAGGTTCATCTGATCTCCGAACTGGTCAACATATTAGCCAGTGAATCAGATCGAGTTGTTTTTTACATGGGATGGAAAGCGCTCCGTGGCTTGGCGTCAACAGAGGAGTTGCTGGAATCATTGAAGGACTCACGCGGGCAAGTTCGAAAAGGAGCACTCCTTGCACTTCTGGAGACGCACGACCTTCAGGTTGAGCAGGTACAGAGGCTGCTTCAGGATCAGGATCCCGGAGTCCGCCAGGTGGCTGCGTTGTGGATCGAAACAGCAGGTGAAGGAATCCCTGCTCCGAATATCCGTGGAGCGGCACTCTCGACAAGCCCGTCACCTCATCAAGTTCCACTGATTGGAGAGATCCGTGTTGAGAGCGGAGCGAATTACGTCGCGGTCTCTGGGGGACTCAAAAACGGTGCCCAAATCTTCATCGATCGAAAATTTACACTCAAGCAGATCCCGGAGGAGCTGGCAGGGCTTGATTACGTGCAAACATCGAACGATGACGACGGATCGACGGGAGAACGGTTTATTACATTTCATGCCTTTCTGCCCGTTCGGATTTATGTGGCCATCGACAGTCGTATGAAGCAGGTTCCCAGGTGGATCACCTCAACATTCACTCCCAGTCATCTGAAAATCAGGGCTGATCATTGGGACTATCTCCTGTTCTCACGAGAATTTCCCCCCGGCCCAGTGGAATTAGGAGGAAATACGGACGATGGCCGAGCGGGCGGAAAGAGCAATTACCTCATTTTGATTGAGGCATTACCGCTCCAGAATCGCGGACCTCAAACGACAATTAACGATGTTCTCGCCATTCTGCCGCAGGGAGATGCGAAGCGTGGGGAAATTCTGTTCAAGCATTCTCGAGGAGCCGGTTGTGCAAAATGTCACAGCCTCGACCAGACTGTGAACGGATTTGGCCCCCATCTGGGTGATATCGGACAACGGGCCGCCGTTCGCCATATCGTCGAATCCATTGTGAATCCGAGTGCTGTCATCACGGAAGGATTTCAATTACAGGTGATTTCGACAGAGGACGGTCATATCTATTCCGGCGTCCTGATCAAAGAAAGCGGATTGTCCCTGACGCTCGGACTTTCTTCCGGAGAGGTCATTAAAATCTCAAAGAAAAAAATTGATGAACGGAAGAGTTCAAGCGTCTCATCGATGCCGGAGATGTCTTCGATCCTGTCCTCTCAGCAGGTGGCCGATATCACTACGTTTCTCATGCAGCAGAAAGGAGCCGGGCAAAAAGGGATCAAAAAATCTCCCACATCAACCAGAGTGAACGCCAAAATGACGGTCTGTGAATCTGATGTTGATCGCACCACAGGACTCCGGTTCGAAGAGCAACCGGGGCGGCTCGTGATCAAGTCGGGGACAACGGTCATCGGAGAGTTTGTGCGAGGTGATGACCAGATCAGACGTCCGTTCTTCGCCAATATTCAAACTTCTGACGGCATCAAACTGACTCGCACGTATCCACCACGCCCTGACTTCGATTTAAAAGATCACGCCGACATGCACCCGGGAGTCTGGCTGGCGTTTGGGAACATTAACGGGACCGACTTCTGGAGAAATCGAGGAACCATCGAACATGTCCGCTTCAGCACCCCTCCGGCTCTCATTGACAAGGACATCCACTTCACAACACTCGATCGATTATTAAATGAATCCAATATTGAGATTGGAACAATCGAGACACATTTTATCGTTTCATCGCGACATCATGGATGGCGACTTGTCTGTCAGGCGACAGTATCCCCTGGTCAAGAAGACATCGTCTTCGGAGATCAGGAAGAAATGGGGTTCGGCTGTCGCCTTGCCACGGAGCTGATCGAAAAACGAGGGGCGACCGTCATCAACAGTCAGGGACAATTATCCTGCAAACAGATCTGGGGCAAGACAGCACAATGGTGCGACAGCAGCGCCGAAGTTGGTGGTCAAGTTCATGGGGTGACCGTCATGGCGAGCAGCAAGAACTTCCGCCCCTCCTGGTGGCATACGCGAGATTACGGATTGATGGTGGCAAACCCGTTTGGGCAAGCTGCTCTCGCAAAAGGGAAGCCAAGTCAGGTCAGGATTAAGCCGGGAGAATCGATGCAGTTGACATTCGGGGCCGTTTTCCACAGCGGCTTCGATTATGATCCTGCTTCAGAGTACACAGAGTTTGAATCATTGGTCCAAAAGCTGAAATAACCTCGACAGCTTAACAGCGAGTGTCATGAGCCAGTTTCACAACCGTAGAAGCACTGAACAGAGTTGGCAAGGGATGTGCCTATGAGCACAGTGAAATGAGATGCTCATATCCCTGCCTTCGTGGCCGACAAAGCGTCAGCCAAACAAGACAGGGTCCAGGCCGGCCCCAAAACCCTTCCTCTCTGACAATGCGTTCTGATCGAGAAGCTATTTCCAGACCCGCCCATTGGCATGATTGAGCAGAACGGTCCCCTTCGCCTGTCACCTGTTGGCGTCGCCATCAGGATTGGACTCGCAACGGAATTTTCCGGGCCGACCGGGATCGGCTGCTGAGCAATCTGCTCCGGCGATGTGGCATCGACGGGGAATACTATTCTGAACAGCTCGAAACATTCGTCCAATTAGCCTGCCTGTACACCCTCATTAAGAGGTTGTGTAGCTACCACATATCACCCGCTGCCTGCCGCCTGCCTTTTTACCCCGTTATGAACATCGGCTAACAGGCGCATTCAATTCAGGGAACGTCGACAAAGCTCACGTCGGCATAAGTTGTGATCTGTGGGACTGACTGTTTCGTCCTGTCCAGAGAAAAACTGAAACAGCGATTCGATTGCAGCCCCTCCACGGTCTTCACTGAATTCTCTTTCTGCACAATCCCGGTCTGGCCCCAAAAGATTTGCTGCCGGGACCGGTAGCTTGCGTACATCAGACTACCAATGTCTTCACTGTGAGTCCGATTTGAGAGTACGGCAGGATAGTCATCGGCACCGTGCAGTCCAAATTGAGCTCCTCCTCTATTGCCTGAAACGATCCAATGTGCTTGCGGTCGCACTTGATCAAAGCCCCGTTGTCGGAGCAGTCATGGTCACAGCGACGGAGGAGGAACCAAAACTGGCGCAATGCATGAATTTCAGGATGACGCTTCGAACAGAGTTCCGAT
The DNA here is from genome assembly GCA_938015865.1 of uncultured Planctomicrobium sp. GTDB lineage: Bacteria > Planctomycetota > Planctomycetia > Planctomycetales > Planctomycetaceae > Planctomicrobium. Next base: position 1,204 of record CALLWY010000254.1, on the reverse strand, counting down.
AGAATGCAGTTCGACAAACGATGCCATAATAGCTCAATGTCAGAACATCAGGTGTCCGGTGTCTTAAGTAGGAACGGGTTATGTCTCACGCTTCGACCGCCACGCACACCCGAGGCTCGACTATGAAAGCGGCGGTTTTTGTCGAACCTGGCAAGATCCGTCTGGTCGACAAGCCGATTCCAGTAGTCGGTCCTCGCGATGCGCTGCTGAAGGTGACGCTGACAACAATCTGCGGCACCGATGTGCATATCCTCAAGGGAGAATATCCTGTTACCAAGGGCCTGACAGTTGGACATGAACCGGTCGGAGTTATCGCCGAACTCGGAAGTGCCGTGACCGGCTACGAAATTGGTCAACGGGTCATTGCAGGAGCAATTACCCCCTGTGGTCACTGTTTGTCATGTCTGGGCGGTCAGCATTCGCAGTGCGGCGGCAAGGTCATGGGAGGCTGGCGGCTGGGAAACACCATCGATGGTTGTCAGGCAGAATACGTCCTGATTCCGGATGCCATGGTCAATCTGGCTCCTATTCCCGAGACACTGACGGACGAACAGGTCCTGATGTGCCCGGATATCATGAGTACCGGTTTCAGCGGGGCAGAAGCGGCCAGGGTTCGAATCGGCGATTCCGTCATCGTCTTTGCACAGGGACCAATCGGTCTGTGTGCCACACTTGGCGCCCGGTTGTCGGGTGCTACGACGATATACGCCGTCGATTCCATCGAAAAGCGGCTGACCATTTCCCGCCAGCTGGGGGCAGATACCGTCATCAACTTCCAGAACGAAAATCCTGTCGATGTGATCCGCGACCTGACGAATGGTCGTGGTGTCGATGTTGCAATCGAAGCTTTGGGAACACAATCGACCTTTGAGAGCAGCCTGCGGTGCCTTCGCCCCGGTGGAACACTCTCTTCGCTGGGAGTCTATTCCGGAAAACTCACCATTCCGCTGGATGCCTTCGCCGCTGGACTGGGAGACTACCAGATCGTATCGACCCTCTGTCCCGGTGGAAAAGAACGGATGCGGCGGCTGATGAACGTGCTGGAGTCTGGACGGGCGGACCTGCTGCCTCTCGTGACTCATCGCTTCAAGCTCGACCAGATTGAGGAAGCATATGACCTGTTTGCGAATCAGCGCGACGGCGGTCTGAGAATCGCGATCACCCCCTGATTCTTCCATATTCCCTGACCGGCCTCAGCGATCAG
>CALLWY010000253.1 GCA_938015865.1 uncultured Planctomicrobium sp. | reverse complement strand
TCATTGGGACGAATCCCTTTTGGACGAGACTGCCGGTGTGCTCGCCTTCGGCCCGCATCCTCTTCTGGAGTCGCTGCCGCACACCACCGGGCGCGTGGAAATCCTGTCCCGAAACAAAGATCTCACGGAAGCGGCCGCTAACTTCTTCAGTGCCCTCCGGCGACTGGATGCCGATCCAACGGTCAAGAACATTTACGCCGAGTCGTTCCCGACAGAAGGACTTGGGCTCGCTTTGAATGATCGTCTCACCCGCGCCGCTGCAAAAAGCTGAAATCAATCTCGCCCGGGGTTCACTGGCTGAGTGAAAGCAAAATTGCTTACCCCCTGCGGATCGCATCCATCGGAGAGCGACGTGCTGCCAGCCACGCCGGGTAAAGCCCTCCCAGAATCCCGAGCGTCACACTCAATCCGACCGCGAGGATAAGGAGTTCAACGGAGACATACAGCTGCAACCGGTCCGGGTACAGCGAGTTCACCACGAGGCTGATCACCCACCCGATCAGCGCCCCGAGAAGTCCTCCGCAGATCCCCAGAAGACCACTTTCAAAGGTCATCAGCTGTATGAGATTCCCTTTGGACCAGCCATTAGCCCGGAGGATTCCGAACTCGATCATCCGTTCGGAAACACTCATCGTCATCGTGTTAACAATGCTGAGAACCGCAATGGCCACTGCCATCGTCGTAATGAGCATCAGGAACAGCTTCAGGTCTCCGGTGAACTCTGAAAACCGGTCGGACCAGTCCTCTGACAGTCGAACTTCGACGGCACTGGTCGACTCCGTCTTTTGATCCCCCGATACGTCAGTTGTCGCTGTCTCGGTTGGTGTAGGTGAGTTGTCTGTGGTTTTTGAGGAAACTGCTGAAGGAAGCGTCGCAGACCTCTCCAGGCCCGACGTCTGCAATGTGGCCAGCAGCCATTCTGCGGTCCTCTTCAAGCTGAATGTGGTCGCGAGATCTTCGTTGACGGATCGGTTCAGAAACAACGCTTCAATCTGGTCTCGCAGCTGGCGGTGGTCGACCCCTTCTTCAGGTTCAACGTAGAAGATCGAAATCGTATTCGGGTCGATTCTCATCAGCTTCTGGGCTGAGGGAAGGTCCATCAGAATGTTGACATCCAGCAGGGCAGAACCGGTGTTGTAGATTCCAATGACTTCGAACGTCGAATCGTTGAGGCGAAGGGAATCACCGACCCCTTTCCTCGTCTCATCAGCAATCTGCTTGCTGATAATGCAATGACCGGTTCCCGTGTCGGAAGAGTCGAAGTACCGTCCTGCGATCATGTTTTCCCGGTAGACATCCCGAAGCAGTTGGGGACGGACATTCAGATCAAGCCCAACAACAAACCGGGGCGGGGCAATCAGCGTTTTCCCCTCAAGTATGTTGAGTCGCTGGACCACCTCGGCATCGACGTTGAGGACCCCCGGCAGGGCAGCGATTTCTTCCCCCCATCTGGCCGGAAGCGTGGAAAACAACGGGACGGGGGCTCCCCGCTGCTGAACCGCCATGCCCGGAATTTGTTTGAATGTCTTGGTGACGACGTGATCGATCCCCTGCGCAATGCTGAAAAGAGCCACCATCCCTCCGATGGCAATGGCCAGTCCCATCAGCGCCAGAAGTGAGCGGAGTGGACGGCTCAGCAGGTTTCCGATGGCAAATCGCAGCATAGGTGCCTCATAGAACGGGACAACTGTTGTAGCGAAGCCCCCGGGGCCCCGGCAACAGGCGGGCCTGCGATCTCAAATGATCCCGGTCTGGACCCCAGGAATTCGGGGACAAATTCGCAATCGATGCCCCATCCTTTCAAAATGTCCCGAAGGAGCCTGTTTCCGTTCCCCATCCGCCAATTCATCAGGAAATTCGGATCGCCACTCGCCCGAGGTGCAGGTGTTGGCTACACTTGGGAACCCGTTGACGATGTGCCTCCGGCAGAAACGCCTATGACCACGTGGATACTGCAGCATTTCCTGAACCCTGCTTTGTTCTGGCCGGGGATGGCGTTGCTGGTCGCGCCGATTATTATCCATCTGATCAATCGGATGCGGTATCGGCGCGTTCGCTTTGCCGCAATGGAATTCCTTCTGGCCAGCCAGAAACAGAATCGTCAGCGCGTGCTGATTGAGCAGCTGCTCCTGCTGCTGTTGCGGATCGCGATGATGGCCCTGATTGCGGCACTCATTGCCCGCTTTGTGGCTGATCCTTCGCAGATGTCCCTGTTTCAGGGAGCCCGTGCAGAGCATGTGGTCATACTGGATGATTCTGCATCCATGATGGACCGGGTCGGTGAAGGGACCGCGTTCGACACAGCCAAGGACGTGGTCCGAAGGATTGTTGCTGAAGGTGCCCGACGGCCGGGAACGCAGTCGCTGACGTTGATTCTGATGTCTGCTCCCGATCACGTCGTTTCCGGATTCAGCGAACGGGTGATTGATGAACCTCTCCTTGCCGAGATCACAGAACGGTTGGAGACGATCCGGTGTACGCACCAGTATTCTGATCCCGCTCAGGCTCTGGAATGGGCCCAGCGGCGACTGATGGAGCAGCGTTCCGGTGTGCGACAGATCCATGTCCTTTCCGATTTCCGGAAGGCGAATTGGATCGACAACAAAGGGGCCATCGCACTTCTTCAGGCGATGGATCAGGCGAAAATCGGCATCAATCTCGTCCGCTGTGTCGATTCCACACACGAAAATCTCGGGATCACCGATCTGAGCGGGGCTGTTGAAGTGGCTGCCGCACGTGTTCCGGTCTCCCTCTCCGCAACGGTCCGTAATTGGGGGACGCGCGAGGCGGAAAATGTGAGTGCGTCGTTGTATGTTGATGGCGAGCGCCTCCCCCGCACGATCGATTTTCAGACGATTTCCCCAGGACAGGCGGTCACGCGAAATTTTGATGTCATCTTCAAGACGGCCGAGCCTCATTCCGTAAAACTCGTTCTGCCGGACGATGCACTCGATGCCGACAACGAGCGATTCCTGGCCGTTGATGTTCCTGAAGAGAATCCGATTCTCATCGTAGACGGGTCTCCGGGGGCCGAGCAGGCGAATTACGTCGCCGATGCCCTTGCTGCGGACCGGTCTGTCACAGGTCTGGCTCCCGATATTCGAACCCCGGCGGATCTGCGTCGGGTGACGATGGACAATTACAACCTCATTTACCTGATCAACATCCCGGAACTCCCCTCGGATACGGTTGCGATGCTTCAGGAGTATGTCCGCAAGGGAGGGGGGCTGGTCTGGTACATGGGGGACGCAGTTCGCCCGTCGTTCTACAACGAGAAACTCTTTTCCGAGCCGGGGGGGATTTTCCCTGTCCGTCTGGGAGTTGCCCCGGTGGAAGTGGTGCGGACTGACCCTTCGAAGGCCGCTGAGATCTCCGTTGCCAATGATCCCCTGTTCGAACTCTTTAACAGGGCACAGGTCCCGATTCTCGATCAGGTCTTTATTCAGCTGATGTATCCACTTGCTCCGGAGAACCCGGAGACGCCGAACATTGCGGAAGATGTCCGCATCCTCGCCCGTGTGTCCGGAATCCCGTTCATGTTTGAAAGCAGGTATGGAGAAGGACAGGTCTTCACCTGTCTGACTTCTGCCGGCCCTCTCACCAGCCCGGACGGGAAGAATTGGTCCAACTGGGCGAACGGGCCTGCCGGATTCAGTTTTGTCGTGTTTCAGCTGGAGTTGGCCAAACGCCTGATGCGAAAGGACCGGGCCTTCCCGGAACTTCCGACGGGAGCCCCGCTGGAAATCCAGTTCAGTCAGGCAAGCTATCTTCCCGAAATCGAAGTTCTTAATCCGGCCGATCAGGTCACCCGACTTCAGGCGGTTCCCGTCCAGTCTGGCGAGAATGCCGATGCCCCGACCATACCGATGATGGAATCGATTTATCGCGAAACCGATTCCCCCGGAATCTACAGCGTGACGCTCGTTGGGCAGGATCAATCGACCCGACGTCAGCTTTACGCCCTTAATGTCCCTCCGGTGGAGGGGGCGTTAACGGTCCTTGAAGACAGTGCCCTCCTCAAGGAACTGGGGCCGGATGCGAACGTCCGGATTCAGCCAGCCGGATCGTTCGACTGGATTCGAAGTGAATCCCCTGGCTCCGAGATGCGGTGGTTCCTGCTCATATGTCTGGCTCTGGTCTGTATCGCAGAGCAGTTTCTTTCAGCCAGACTGAGTGCTCAGGGGGGGAATTGACCGGGAAAATTCTTTTCGGTTGGTGAATTGGTTCCGGGATGAACACAGCCCCTGAATCTGTTGTCGAAGGAAGAAGTTGAACGCTCCGATGTCAAGGTCCGTTTCCGTTGTGAAGTCCATCGGAGGGCTGCTGGCCGCCTGGGTGTCGCTGACGTTGTTCAGCCTGTTCGTTCTTGAAAATGAACCGGTGGCCCGGAGCTTTGTCAGCATTCCTGCATGGACGTTCTGGCTGGAATGGACGGGAGGAGAACTTCAGCAGACCCCACAGGGACTGGTTCCAATCGCATCCCTTGGCGGAATCGCGGCGTTCAGTCTGCTGATCGTGCTACTTTTCACCACGTCGGCGGCATGGTCTTCCCTACCGCGTTCCCCCTCTTCCACAGGAAAGAAGAAGCCAACAAAAGGAGACGCTTCCCCCGGTTTTCTCGATGCCTTCCAGCAGAAAGGGATGGCCAATGCCTTCTGGTCTCTTCCGATCGCTGCGTGGAGTGTCGGCTGGATTGTTTCGCTCATCACTCCGGGAAATCCTCTGGTCGCGTTGCTGGTCCTGACGGCTCGATTGGCTTTGGCAGCGACGTTGGCCAGCTGGCTCTGGGAACTGATTCGGGAATGGTTGCGCACCACATCAACATTCCCCGGTCAGGATCCTTCGGTTTCACCCAGTCCTCTCTTTGGATGGGGCGGTGTTCTGATCGGGATGGCGGTCTATGTCGTCATCTTTACCGGAATGAACTGGGGGCTCTGGTTCAATTTACAGCTTCCCCACGGGGATTCCTCCATGTACGAGGAGCACCTGTGGAATTTCCTGCATGGAAAAGGGTTCCGAAGCTATCTGGATCAGGGACTTTTTCTGGGGGAACATATTCAGGTCGTTCATCTGCTGCTGTTACCGCTGTACTACTTCTGGCGGTCACACCTGCTGCTGGAACTGTGCGAATCCATCGCTCTGGCGTCTGGTGCAATACCCGTCTTCCTGATGACTCGCCGCTACACGGGAAGTGCCCGGGCGGGAACGCTGATGGCATGGGCCTATCTGCTCTATTTCCCGATGCAGTACGTCGACATCGCGATCGACCTGAAGACGTTTCGGCCGAGTGCATTCGGGTTTCCGTCGCTTCTGTTCATGATCGAGGCTGCGGAACGGCGACGGTGGGGATGGATGACCTTCTGCGTGCTGATTTCGCTGTCCGTGCAGGAAGACTACGCGATCCCGGTTGCCTGTTACGGACTGTGGTTACTTGTCGACGGTCTCTGGAAGGGATGGACTCATCACCGCACGGAAAGCGAGTCCGCACAGGTCTCTGCCTCGTCGGAGATGTCTGTCTGGACGTCGCTGTTTCAGAGTCAGTGGCGTAGTCAGGTGATTGCCGGGGGGCTGATGACCGTTTTGGCTCCCTTGTATCTGCTGTTTGTGCTGAAGGTGGCCCTGCCGTGGTTCCGCGACGGGGTTACGATCCATTACGCGAGCTATTTTCAGGCGTTCGGGACGACACCGGGGGAGATTGTCGTCAACATCCTGACGAATCCGATGCTGTTGTTATCGCACTTGCTGACAACTGGGAGCGTTGTGTTGCTGTTGGACCTGCTACTCCCGATCGGGATGCCCCTGAGGGCATGGCGGCAACTGCTGGTGGGAGTTCCCTTATTTATCCTGCTCTGCCTGAACGAACTGACGAAGGATTTCCCCGGGCCGTTTCATCATTTCCATGCTCCCCTTGTTCCGATCTGGATTTGGGCTGCCTGTACAGCGCTGGTTCCCAAGTCAGCCACCGCGCCGGATGAGCACCAGGCGCAGCGAATTAGCAATCAGCGAGCACTCTGGGCGTTTTGCACCGCATTCACAACTGGGATCTTTTTCAGCCTTTCCCCGCTGGGAATTGCGTTCTGGGATTCCGGAAGCATGTATTACTGGAAAAAACTCTACGTTCCAGATGAACGTGCACGAGAATTTGCCAAGGTGCTCCCGTTGATTCCTCAAAATGCCCGGGTGGCGTCCACCGATTTTGTTCATCCGCGATTCACGCATCACGAGCGTTCCTACGACTACAGCAACTATCCCCGGCGTGTCGCCAACTACGAAGACAAAGTCCCGGATGACACCGAATTTATTGTGATCGACACGGGGCACCGCTACAGCGAAATCAAATCGTTCGAGCAGACTCGGGAGTACCGAAATCAGCGGGATCAGTGGGAAGTTGTCCCGGTGGATACCAAAGGGTACTTCATCGTCCTCAAACGGGTGAAATTTCCAGACGGGGAGTCCCGGCCGGTCGGGAACCAGCCATAGCGCTTCGTCCCTTCGTGTTTCGACAAACCCAGTGTGGATGATGTTTCTTCCCGGATCGGAAATTTTTAAACTCAATGAGGATTTCGGCGCCCGTAAGGTCCGTGATCTGGCAGAATCGTCTGCAAAAAACAGGGGTTAAAGACAGCGCGAGCTGTGAATCCTGAACGGTCGCGGCCCCGTGTCCGGCGGGATTTTCAAAAGAATCAGCGATGTCGCTCCAGTCTATGGTAATACAATAAAGGACGGTCGACCGAGGCCGCACGGACTGGAATTTCACAAGAGGCCCCGCTGTTATCGTAGCCTTCGGGATGTCGGCATTGGGGGAAGGAGAATGTCATGAATGATGGATTGCCCGATCTGGAGTTGCTCGAAGCAACCCACGAATTTCCATGTGTGTTTCCGTTCAAAGCGATCGGAACGACCGATGAACATTTTGTCGGGCGGGTTCTTGCCGTGGTCCGTCAGACGTTGGCTGCCGATATCGAGCCGGCATTTTCCTGTCGGAACACCCCTTCCGGTCGGCATGTTTGCGTGACGATTGAGCCGGAAGTCCGCGATGCGGAACACGTTCACCTGATTTACCGTGGTTTGCAACAGGTGGAAGGATTGGTCATGCTGATGTAACCCACCAGGGATGACCTGAGGAATCATCACCCTGTCGATATCAGTGTACGGCCCAACCTGACTGGAATTCCCTCTGGTCAGAGCGTCGATCAGAATCACCCCACCCTCGATCGCGATGGATCCCACCCGGAGTCAATTGATCGGAATGACTGACTCGATGTCCAGCCTGCCTTATCTCTGTTGCCGAAATCAGACCCGGATCGGGCACATTTTCGGGATTACGTTCCTCGCTGCGATGGTTGTCCTCATCGGAGGGACTCCATCCCGGGCATCAGAGCAGCCTTTCCAACCATCTCTTGCCGACCTCGTCCGTCAACTTTCCAGTAACGATATCAGTCAGCGGGTGGAGGCTCAGAAGCAACTCGCCCAGCGAAGCAGTGATGATCCGGATCAGCTTCTCGAAGCTTATTTTCAGGCTGATTCGGAGTCCCGCACCCGACTGCTCCAGCTGCTGGAAGGAATTTTTTTAAGTTGTGATGATGCGCGGGGGGAATGGGCTGAAAAGGCTATTGTCCGCTTGAGAGATGCAGGATCTGTTCAGGCGAAGTCAATTCTCATCGGAAATGCCCGGTTGCGAGAATCACGTGCCCGACAGGCCCTGGAACGTTTGGGAGGGCAGGTGACTTACATCCACCCAGCGAACAACGTTTATCCCCGAATCACGTCTCCCGGAATCGGAGTTGGATTTGGCGAGCCTGCTGAGATCCGGAACATTCTGATCCCGGAAGATTGGAAGGGGACGGTCGACGATCTCTGGCACCTCCAGCGGCTCGATCATCTTCCGAATCTGGTGATCTACAACATTCGCGGAAGTCGTATCGAGACTGAAGACATCCTCCCTTACGCTGCGCATCTGTCCGGGTTGACCATTCAGGAGCGGGGGGCCTGTCTGGGAATTCACTGTGTCCCCGGCGGAACACGGGCGAAAGTGCTGCACGTTGTACGAAACAGTGCCGCTGAGGCGGGGGGGATCCGTCAGAATGATGAGATCCTTACCATCAATGGGACACAAGTCGACAATTTCCAGCACCTGGTCGAGATTCTGACTGGATACAAGGCGGGGGACGAAATCCGGATCAGCGTTCTGAGAGAAGGACGCGAGAAGGAATTGACAGTCAAGCTGGCGTCATGGAAGACCATGATCGCTCAGGAACTTCAGTCAGTTCAGGCTCCGGGGCTTTTCCCCGGCCCATTGGGAATCGCTGTGCCTCCCTCTCCCGCTCCGCCCACACCCGCTGCCGAAGAACAGCGGATTCAATTCGAAAACAACTAATAGCGCATCTCACGAACGTAGGACGTTACAGCGGTAATCACCCCTGTGATGAAACAACGAGTGACCTCGACGCTCCCCTGAGAGAGGCTAAAACACTCTCTGCGTCCCGGCGTCTCTGTGCCTCTGCGTTCTCTTCATTAGATTGACGAACCACTAAGGACTGGCGCTCTTGAAAGGAGCCAATTCTACGAAGGGGAACAGTTCTTCAAAGGGACAACGGAATTGATCGCAAAGATGCGATGATGGTGAGGCGCAAAGGGAGAAAAGAATAAGTTCTTTTCGAGCGCATCTCACGAACGTAGGACGTTCCCGCGATGATCAACCCTGTGATGGAACAACGAGTGACCTCGACGCTCCCCTGAGAGAGGCTAAAACACTCTCTGCGTCCCGGCGTCTCTGTGCCTCTGCGTTCTCTTCATTAGATTGACGAACCACTAAGGACTGGCGCTCTTGAAAGGAGCCAATTCTACGAAGGGGAACAGTTCTTCAAAGGGACAACGGAATTGATCGCAAAGATGCGATGATGGTGAGGCGCAAAGGGAGAAAAGAATAACTTCTTTTCGAGCACATCTCACGAACGTAGGACGTTCCCGCGGTGATCAACCCTGTGATGGAACAACGAGTGACCTCGACGCTCTCCTGAGACAGGGGCCCGTCCAGTTCCTTTACTTTTTGAGGCCGGGCAGACAAAAACAAGACCCCCGGGTGGCTCTCCCGGGGGTCTGGATATGGACATGTTCACGCAACTGGACTCGCAATTCAGCTGCGGGCATGTCACTCACAGGACTTTAGTAGCCTTTGTGACCGTGGTGTCCACCCTTGTTCCCTTCCGGAACCGGGGCATCACAGGCAATATCGCACTGGTTGTTGTCGCAGTCATCCTTCACATCAAGGAAGGCAGACCCTGCGACGGAAGACTTCAAGTGTCCTCCCCATTTCTTCGCCGAGAATCCGGAGAAGTAATAGCTTTGATTCAATGATCCGATGGCTTCGCCCACATCGTTGAGTTCCTGGACGACAGCGTGCTGGACTTCACTCAGACCGACAATCAGTCCAATCACCAGCAGCGTCGCCACAAGGACCAGTTCCGCTGAGACGATAAATCCGCCTTCATCCCGATACAGTGCCGCAAACATGACCTTCATAACCATTTCCTCTTGCTGATTCCTGTGAGAGCCGACCGCCCCCGATTTCTCACCTGATGCGTTTGCCGTTTTGTTTGCGGCGTTCAGAAATCGGAATGCGACTTAAAACGCAGAGTGGTCTGGCAGTGAGAGGTGCCTGAACCCTCTGGAGAGAACAGTCTGCCAGCATTTCTCATCAGGCCGACTGTGTCTTCTTCTGGCACCGGGAAAAGCAGATGTAGTGCCGAAGTGGAAGTAGAGACTCGAGGCATTAAGCGTAAGTGTCTGCAATCGCATCAGTTGCAGAAGTGCGTGAGAACACGCAGGCACGCAGGAGCAGAAGGCATGCGCAAAGCGAATGAATCACATGCCTGTTCAGCACGTTCAATCGTCGAAACAGCTCTCGAAAAAGGCGGGAGCGGGACAAATGCCACTCGCTCCCATCCTCAGGAATCAGCGAAGGCGGGAGACTCCTGTGGTCTCTCACCACCACAGAAAGGCCAGTCGCTGAAGGGATGAACAAGCACAGAGAATGCCTGTTGACAGAACTTAACAGCGGGATGTCGCCTGAATGCATCATTATCAGAGTTGATAAACGACGACTTCGCCACAGGTTAGAGCAATCCGCATTTTCAAGTTCACTGCATTGTTGCTGCCAGACCACGAAAATGTTGCGTTTCAGCGACGAAACAGTCGGGCTTAACACCATTGAACAATTTGTTAACCCCGTTCACCGCTGCTGGTGAAGTATGAGCAGGGTGATCTCAGGGGGACAGCGATAACGGAGCGGGTGCTTTCCTGCCAGACCGCGCGAAACGTGCATCAGAGTCGGGTTCTCCCGAAAAGTCCCATCGGCATAACGACATCCATACAGGCTGGGGGAGTAAACCGGACCAATAACGGGAACCTTGATCTGTCCTCCATGAGTGTGACCGGAGAGCATCAGGTCCACCTTTTGACGACACGCCCAACCGATCTGGTCCGGGGAATGGGAAAGCAGAAGGCGGAATTCCGGGCCGGGTGAAAACGTTGGATGCGTCCCCATCCACGGAGTCTCATCCCCAGCGATCTGCATCGGTACCCCTTTAACCTGAATCGACAGGCACTGGCTCCCCAGATCGGTCCATCCCAATGTTGAGATCGCTGCCCGAATCTGGTTGGGCTGCTGATACCAGTCATGGTTCCCGAGAATGAAGTACCGCCCCAGCGGAGCTTCCAGCGGTCCAAGAACCCGTTCGACCCAGGGGAGGCAGTCCATATTGTCGATGATATCTCCCGTCAGGCAGATTAGGTCGAATGACTCTCGGCGGACAACTTCCATGCAATGTCGGTAGTAGTCCTCTGTGACCACTCCGGTGAAGTGCAGGTCTGAGAGGTGGAGGATTCGTAGTCCCTCCCATTCTGCGGGCAATCGGGGCAAGTGGAGATGCTTGTAACTGAATTCCAGTTGAAACTGTTCGTTACCGGGGAGGAGTGCCAGCGAGTGGTAAGGCCCCGGTGCCAGGGGACGCGCACCGAGTTCTCGATGGACATCGACCCGTGTGGAAACGGTCATTAGCTCCTCAGGAGAGATGCGGGTCCGAACCTTGTGTGCCAATACCCAGAACAGACGCAACCAGCCCAAAATGCAGAAGGCGAACAGTCCCCACCAGATGGGTGAAACGGCGCCCCATGATCCTCCATCGCGAAGCAGAGCCGGTCCGGTCAGTCCAACCTGCCAAAGGAGAATTGGTGGAAAGAGGACGATGGCAAACTCGTGAATGCGGCGCAGTCGGTGCAAGACCGGTTCAGGCCATCGATCGGCATGCGTCCGGTTCGTAAAGGCGATCCACAAGATGGTGTGGCCAATCACCAGTAAAACGAGGATGACGGCATTGATCAGGATCATGGGATGGGAAAGAAATCCGGGAAATTCAAACTGGGGGGACTCAGGTCGGGTTTGAGACGGTGGCGAAGGTCTCATACTCTAAATGTGTTCCCGATTGCTATAGAATTCTGTTCGGGCAGAATGATTCGGCGTCCTCCCGTTCCCGCATGGTTCGGGCGAGTATGACTGCTCAGGCGTCGGGACAATCGATTCTGGCAGGAACGGAATCTCCAATTGAATTTCAAGTCGCCACCGGGCCGTTCACTGGTCCATTCAGGAAAAAACTGATGAGCAACCGACCCAGGACGTGGGGAGAACTGAAGCAGGCAGGTTACCGACCTGTTTCCGTCAAGCAGGAGATGCGGAGAAACCTGATCCGCAAGCTGAAAGCAGGAGAGACACTTTTTCCCGGTGTCCTTGGCTACGACCAGACTGTGATCCCTCAGATCATCAACGGGATTCTCGCCCAGCACGATATGCTATTTCTGGGGCTGCGCGGTCAGGCGAAAACCCGGATGCTGCGGATGCTGACCGACTTTCTGGATGATGCCATTCCGATCATTGCCGGTTCTGAAGTTCAGGACGACCCTGCTACTCCGATTTCTCACTATGGCCGGGAGATGATCGCTTCACAAGGGGATGCGACCCCGATTGAATGGATCGGACGGAGCGAGCGCTACCATGAAAAACTGGCGACCCCCGATGTCACCATCGCAGACCTCATCGGGGAAGTCGACCTGATCAAGCATGCAGAAGGACGGCATCTTTCCGATGAAGATGTCATGCACTTCGGGTTGATCCCTCGCAGCAATCGCGGAATCTTCTGCATGAATGAGCTTCCCGACCTCTCTCCGAAAATTCAGGTCGGACTGTTCAATGTCCTGGAAGAACGGGATATCCAGATCCGCGGGTTCACGATCCGGATGCCACTCGATCTCTGTCTGGTTTTCTCTGCAAATCCCGAGGATTACACCAACCGTGGACGCATCGTCACGCCGCTCAAGGACCGGATCGGCTCAGTGGTGCGGACGCATTATCCTCTGACCCGGGAACTCGGAATTCAGATCGTTCAGGAACAGGCGTGGCTGGATCGTGATGATGTTCAGGTTCACGTCCCGCACTTCATGAAGGAGATTGTCGAGGAAGTCAGTCGACTCGCCCGTACCAGTCCGCATGTGAATCAGGCGTCCGGGGTGAGCGTCCGCATGTCGATCGCCAATATGGAGGTGCTGGTTTCCAACGCAGAGCGGCGTGCATTAAAGCACGGACGCACCAGTACGGTGGCACGCCCCAGCGACCTGTTCTGGCTCGCTGCCAGCTCCCGAGGGAAGATTGAACTGGGGCTGTCGGAAGACACCGGCGATGAAGACATTCTGCTCCAGCGGCTCATTGAGGAAGCGATCAAGAACGTCTTCGATCAGTCTCTGTCGCCAAAGCGTTTTGCAGCGGTTGTTGAGCATTTCCAGATGGGGAACAAATTGTTGCTTGATGCAGATGCCCCCGCGTCCGAACTGCTGAAAAGCGTCGAGAAAATCCGAGGAATTCGGGATCTGATCAAGACGGTCGCTGGGGAACTGGAGCCGCAGCTACCCGCTCCCGAACTCACCGAAGAATTGCAAGCCGGTGTGATGGAGTTGATTCTTCATAGCCTGTATGCCCATAACCGACTCAATCGCCGGTTCATCGATGGGACCATTCAGTTCGGGGAATAAAGGCTCGCCCAATGGGAGGTTGATGCACCGTGCGTTATCTCCACGGAAACTCTTTTTCCAGGGGCGGGATGGAAGTGGATCTCGACTCAATGGGTTGCCCTCGCGAGCGGACTGAGGTATAGAGTACACTTGTTCAGATTGTGCCCGCTGTGAGCTTTCCACTGAGATTCGATGATTACCCACATTGAATTGACGAACTTCATGTCCCACACGAAGACGGTAATCGAACCGTCTCCGGGGCTCACAGTTCTGGTCGGGCCGAACAACTGCGGGAAGAGTGCCGTCGTCGCCGCCCTTCAGATCCTTTGTTACAACGACAATTCGACCTATGTCACCCGACACGGGGAAAAAGAATGCTCCGTTGTGGTGAGGACCTCTGAAGGAGACGAGATCAGATGGGGACGGAAAAATTCCCCCAGCTACGTGATCAATGGTCAGAAATTTGACCGTCTGAGAGGAAGTGGGCTTCCAGACGAACTGCATCAGGCCCTTAAGCTTCCCAAAGTGGACGCTGGGGAAGCGAATGAATTTGATGTCCACTTCGGAACGCAAAAGTCCCCGATTTTCCTGCTGGGAGGATCGGAATCCACCGCCGCCCGCTTCTTCGCCTCCTCTTCTGATGCGGTCCATCTGGTGGCCATGCAGAGGCGGCATAAGGAGAAGCAGACGCAGGCCCGCAGCAGGAAGCAGGATCTGGAGGCCCGTTCCCGTACGCTGAATGAGGAACTGGAAGCACTCCAGCCGGTCGTGACGATCAATGACCAGCTCTCCCAAGCGGAAGACGTTTATCACGAGCTTCAGGATTTGGTTGCCAGGCTGGCACATCTGGAGGGATTGGAAACGAACTTTCGCAGGCAGCTCAGGGACATTGAGTATCGCACTGCGGAGGTCGAGGCGTTCTCTTCTCTGGTTTCTCCTCCGTCGCTGACCCCAACCGAACCAATTGAAACTCTTTTGGTGGGGCTGGTGCAGGCCGAAGCGAATGTCTCAAAGCTGGTAGCGGTGCAGGAGGCACTTGCTCCTCTCCCTGAACCTCCGCAGCTGGGGGATGTTGATTCGCTCGAAAGTTCCCTTTCGAGAATCATTGCCGAATCGCAACGGCTCTCACGGGCGGAAGTGGAACGGCACGCACTCGAGCAGCTTCAGGCCCCACCGCAGCTGCTCGATACGGACTTTCTGGAGCGAGCCATCGCCCGGATGGAGCAGGCAGAGACCAATCGAGATGCGTCGGAAAGACAATTCTCCATTCTCCAGCAACTCGGTTCCCCTCCCCGGCTGGAAAACGAACTCGAACTGGAACGCCTTCTTCAATCCCTTGAGCGGGAAGCCCTCAATTTTGAACGCTGGCAGAAGGCGGTGGAGGTTGTTTCAGAACTCCCCGAGTTGGAGTCTGTTTCTGTTGGTCCCCTCGAAGACCTGCTACTGCGACTGATGGAAGTACATGACTCCGTTCAG
This sequence comes from uncultured Planctomicrobium sp., assembly GCA_938015865.1. Lineage (GTDB taxonomy): Bacteria > Planctomycetota > Planctomycetia > Planctomycetales > Planctomycetaceae > Planctomicrobium. The sequence goes on along the minus strand of CALLWY010000253.1, from coordinate 12,438 downwards.
GCAGGAGTCATGGAAGTCGAAGCGATTTCCAGAGAGGTGAGTCAGGTTGAGCAGGAACTTCGCGCGGCTGCCAATGAGGCCACGTGTCCCACTTGCGGCGCCCCGCTGGATCCCGATCGGGTGATTTCGCAGGCCGCTGTCGGCATCGGAGGTCATGCTCATGGCTGATCAGACCTACCGCGGAGTCCTGCTGATTGGGGACCCTCATCTGGATGGACGCATCCCCGGATTCCGAAAGGACAACTATCCGGATGTTATTCTGGAGAAGCTGAAATGGTCTCTGGAGTATGCCGCCCGGCAGCAACTGCTTCCCGCGATTCTGGGGGATCTGTTCGATAAGCCCCGCGACAACCCGAACTGGATGATCGTCCGACTGCTGGAGATGCTGAACGGGGAAGTGCTGGGGCTCTACGGCAATCACGATGTTCATTACAACCCGCAGCTGACGCCCGACGATTCGCTTAGCCTTCTGGTGACGTCGGGAAAGATTCGGTTGCTCAGTCCGCAGACGCCATGGCGCGGGACAATCGGTGGGCGGCCGGTTGTGATTGGGGGCTCGTCATATCGACAGCCCATTCCCGAGAACTATGAGAAATCGGACCCGCAGGAGGTGGTGATCTGGCTGACTCACCACGATATTCTTATCCCGGGGTACGATGAAGGGCGGATCAGACCGCGGGAGATTTCCGGAATCGATCTACTGATCAACGGGCACATTCATCGGCGGCTGGAAGAGATCGTCAGCGGGGGGACGACGTGGTTGACGCCCGGCAATATCTCGCGGCGCGCCCGGAGTGATGCCAGCCGGTCACACATCCCCAGCGTGCTTCAACTGGAGATCACACCGGAAACAGTGCATCGGAAATACGTTGAAGTCCCCCATCGTCCGTTCGATGAGGTCTTTCATGAAGCGGTCGTCGAAATGCCGCAGGAGCCGACCCGTTCGGAGTTCATTGCAGGACTGGCCGAGTTGCAGGCACGGCGGACCGAATCCGGGGCAGGGCTGATGGAATTTCTTCAGCAGAATCTCGGAAAGTTCGATGCGGCTGTGGCCAAGGAAATACAGACACTGGCGAATGAGGTAATGGAACATGGCGAAAAGTCACTCTGAAAACGGGGCGTCACAGCAAACCATTGAACAGCTCCAGCAGCGGTATCAGGTGCTGAATACGCGCAGGATTCAGGCGGAAACCAATCTAGAAAATGCCCGTAAGCAACTCGAAGGCTTGAAGAAAGAGGCACGCGAAAAGTACGGAACGGATGAGATCGGGAAGCTGCGCGAGCAGCTGGAGGCGATGAAAGCCGAGAACGAGCGAAAGCGGAGCGAATATGAATCGCAGCTGAACCAGATTGAAGCGAGTCTGGCAGCGGTCGAAGAGAAGTTTTCACAGTCCGAATCTGGTCAGGAAGCCTAAAAAATGGCAATGGAAGTTTCAGTTCAGCCCCCCTCCAGCGGGATCGCCCCGTTGCGTTCGCCGTCCGAGTTGCGTCGACGCACCGATCGGCTGATGGATCGCCGTGACCAGCGCGTCTACGAATCGCAGAAGCTGGCGGAACAGTTCCGGGAAGTGAATGCCTATCTTGAGATCGCGGAGAGTGTCACCGTCGCACTGGAGCAGCTGAGCGAAGAACTGTTTCAGCAACTTCTCGCTGTCGTTCAGGAAAAACTGACAATTGCCCTGCAGGAGATCCTCGACCAGCCGATCCGGTTTTGTGCGAAGGCGGACTTCAAACGTGGGGGAGCGACCGTCTCCTTCAGTATTGACCGGAATGGCAATACGGAGGACATTCTTCGCGGTCAGGGGGGCTCCGTGGCCAATATCCTCAGCGTCGGGCTGCGGATGTTTGCACTGACGACACTTGATGAGAGCAAACACCGGCGGTTTCTGGTGCTGGATGAACAGGACTGCTGGCTGCGGCCTGATCTGGTTCCACGACTGGTGAAGATCGTTCACGAGGCGGGAGAAGCACTGGGGCTTCAGACTCTGATGATCAGTCACCACAATGTCGCCCTGTTCGAGGATTATGCGGACCGGATTTATGAGTTCAGTGTGAATCCCGATGGAAGTGTGAAGGTGACGCGGCGGGACCCAGCGCCGGGCGAGTCCGATCACGGGTGTTGAATTGAGGCCCCGGGGGCGAGCTGCCCTTGCGGATGTTCTTCTGTCCCGATTTCCGTATGATTTCGGACAATGTTCCGGGGGGGGCACGCGAGTTAATTGGTCACCTGCACGGGAGCATGCAACGGATCTTGCAGATGAGGTCAGTGTGAACGATTCCACTCGGGGAGACGCTCTGGAAGCGGAAGCTCAGGAGATTCGCGAGCTGTCGCAGGCCTATGCCCGGATGCGTGAGGAGATCAGGAAGGTCATTGTCGGACAGGACAATGTCATTGATGAGCTGTTGATCGCCCTCTTCAGCCAGGGGCATTGTCTTCTGGTGGGAGTTCCCGGACTCGCCAAGACGCTCTTGGTCAGTACCGTGGCGAGCATACTTCAACTCTCCTTTCGACGTATTCAGTTTACGCCGGATCTGATGCCCTCGGACATTACCGGGACGGATGTCCTTCAGGATGATCCGGAGACCGGACGAAAGGTCTTTCAGTTCATGCAGGGGCCACTCTTCACGCACGTCCTGCTAGCCGACGAGATCAACCGGACTCCTCCCAAGACTCAGGCGGCGCTTCTCGAAGCGATGCAGGAGCGTCATGTCACAGTCGGTTCGAGCACCTATCGACTCCCCAAGCCGTTTTTCGTTCTCGCCACGCAGAATCCCATTGAGCAGGAAGGGACCTATCCCCTTCCGGAAGCCCAGTTGGACCGATTCATGTTCAATACGGTGGTCAGATATCCGACCGCGGACGAGGAACTCCAGATCCTGAAGCAGACAACGGGAACACATCAGCCGGAGGTCAGGCCCGCGATGACCGGGCCTCAGATTCTCAGGCTTCAGGAAATCGTCCGAAACGTTCCGGTCGCGGAGCATGTGCTGGTGTATGCTCGGGACCTTGTCCGGGCGACCCGTCCCAATGAACCCGGTTCGCTTCCTTTGGTCAACAAGTACCTCTCATGGGGAGCCGGACCGCGAGCGGGGCAGTATCTGATCCTCGGTGCAAAAGCCCGGGCCATTCTCAATGGCCGGTTCCATGCCACGGTGGAGGATGTGAAATCGGTCGCGCTGCCGGTCCTCCGTCACCGCATCCTGACCACATTTCAGGCGGATAGCGAATCGATCACTGCGGACATGATGATCGAAAAGCTGCTGCAGCAGGTTCCCGTGGGCGTTCAGGAACGGGCGAAGAAACTTCGCAGCGAAATGTGACTACTGTCACCGCATGGTGGCCTCACCCGAACGAATGGCTCCATCCCGTGCGGGGAAACGGGACGATGCGGTCATTCAGTTTCAGCATCGCCTCACTTCTGGAGGTGATCTCTCCGATCTTTGTGATCGGAACATCCAGCGACCAGCGTTCCATCAGCGTCTGACCATCGGCCTCGGAGACGCAGAAGAGGAGTTCAAAATCTTCCCCATCTCCCAAGGCTCTCTGAATTCGTTCTTCTGAAGAGAGTGACGTAGGAAGGTCCGGGTGAACCGGGAGGCTGGCTGCATCGACAATCGCCCCACATCGACTCTGTCGAAGCAGATGAAACAGGTCGCTCCCCAGCCCATCGCTCAGATCCATCATCGCGTGAACCGTGACCAGCTGCTGGAGTTGCTGGGCCTCGCGAATGCGCGGTGTGAATGTGAGGTGACGTCCGGACTCAAATGAGCCTCCCAGCGCCCCTGTGACGAAGATGGCATCGCCCGGCTGTGCTCCATCCCGTCGTACTGCTTTTCCGGGATCAACGAGTCCGTTCAGGGTGATGCTGATGACAAGCGGACCATCCCAGCTGTTGGTATCGCCCCCGGCAATGGCGACGTTCCATTCGTTGGCGAGTGCAAAAATTCCGCTATAAAGAGCCTCTGCCTGTGTGCGCGACATTGTTTTCGGCAGAACAATCCCGACGAAGGCCGTACAGGGAACAGCGGCCATGGCGGCAATGTCACTCAGATTCACCGCCAGAGCTTTGCGTCCCACCAGCTCCATCGAGGTCTCTGGTTTGAAATGGACCCCTGCGGTCAGAACGTCGACCGTTGTGACCCATTCTTTCCCCGGAGCGGACAAGATGGCAGCATCGTCTCCAATTCCGAGAACCACTTCTGCACGGGACCGGTTCTGACGGGCGATCCAGTCAATGAACGCGAACTCCGGCCGCGAATCTGGAGTCGAACTCGAAGAATCTGTGTTCATCCGCATTGGCCGTTCAACATCAATGGCCGGAGCCCAATCGACCGGGGGGAACTTCGCGAATCAGGATGCTCGGGCGTTCAACGGGTTGCCCTTTGACCTGAATCGAAATGGTGGGCCAGTTCTGACAGGGAGTCAGGATTTCATGCTGGGACTCCCCGATGAGGATGGTGTCGCCCACCAGTGAGCTGCGGACGCTCGGATGCCAGAAGACAGCGTTCCCGCTTCGAAGGACCTGCTCAGACCGTGGAAGGAAGGTGGCTTCTGATGGCTTGTAACCGATGATGTCGGCCTGCTCGGAACAGCGCCATTCGTCCGGGATTCCAAACTTTTCGTAGATCCGCATGACCCGTTTCCAGGTCTCCTCCATCTTCCAGCCATGTTGACTGAAATAGAGTCCAGTAGCCTGAACAATGCTGGCAAGTTTGTGAACCTGTTGTAGCTCCTCAGAAGGGGCGCCCAGACAGACCGTCCGGCAGACTCCCACGTGGAGGCCATGTCGTCGCCCAATTGCAGCAATGACGCAATGGCGTTCCACCTGATCGTCTCCGTAGGACCAGTGTCGATACCGCCACCCCTGGGCGTCTCCCATCACCTGCATCTGGACTGGTTGAATATCGTGCTTGATTAACCGGTGGGCGAGGTGGCCTGCAATCTCTGCTTCGGTCGATCCCAGTTCAAAATTCCGGGCTGTTGCTTCCACAGCGTGGGTCAGATCGCGACCGAGTTCACGAAGCCGATTTGTTTCATGCTGGCAGTAGTCGAGCCGGAATGCCAGCAGGTCATTTCCAACGAATTCCGTTCCCGGAAACCAGGTGTCCGAGGCACTTTTTCGCCCACGGCAGACGTCCTGTCGAAGCACTGTGACGTCCTCTGTCCAGGGACGCTCCTTGAGCAGGAAGCCGAGCCCCATGAGATCCCGATCGAAAATCTGCCCGGAATCAACATTGCTGCAAAGAATCACCCGGGCTTCCGGCGTCACAAGAATTGCAGCTACAGGGGGGGAGTTCCCTTTGCGAGTGTTGTCTCCGCCACAGGTGAGCCATGAAAAGTTGGCGGGGTCCTGAATGAGCAGGCTGTCAAACCCTTTGAGACGCAAATATTCGCACAGCAGCTCTTTTCTCCGTCCGACTTCCTGAAACCGCAGGGGATCAACAACCGGAATCTCCGCCGAAGACATCGGGGAATTCGGGATCAGGGCAGTTGGGGACATAAAGATCTCCGGCGCAGACGCTCGACGGGAGGTAGGCTGGGACGAATTTTTCGGATTCAGGAGGGAAGGGGGTGTCTGCCTGAATTCCGGAGCCCGATCGGAAGTTTGGAATCAAACTCGCCAGTCAATATCCTCACAGTTGTATCGAACATGTCAATCCCGGCGGAACCACAGATTCCCGATTCCGTGGAAACTGAGGGGGCCGGATCTCCAATTGTCATATTGGGTTCAGATGGCACGACAAGAAAGTGACCGCGAGGATCTGTTCGCCGAACTCTCCTCCTATTCGCCCCGTTGGGAACTGCAACACGTCTCTGATGCGCGGCGGATGGTGATTGGAGAGCGAAACGATGGGCGACTGGCTGTTTACTTTGGGCCAGATCCCGGATTCCACTTTGATGGCCAGAGCCGGCTGCTCCGGTCGTACTGGAATGGCCAGTTGTTCCGCACGCAGGGAGAGACCCTCGCCCGCTTGGTCCGCGAGCGAACGGATACGGAGACAACGCTCCTTCGTAGAGACCTTGACCCGGCTGAAGTCCGTGAGTTCCGTCAACGAGTAGTAGAACTGTTGCAAACGTTTCAGCAGCAACTCGAACTAAAGGAATGGGAGGCTTTACGGGAGGTGAATGGAGGGGCTGATCGATGGGAGCGTGTGCTCGAACGGATTCAAACCGTGATTCGTTGCGGTGTCCCTTTTGCTCCCCCTTATGCAACGAAGCGAAAATAGGGGGCGCGTGTGCGAATGACGGGCATTTCTGCTAAATTGTCGGACAACAAAATCACATGTTCCGGATTGGGCACACGGCTGGCGGGCCACCAACGTACATTGAAATGCGACCAGGAGCCGTGCTGACAGAAAACGGGGGGTAAAGTTCTCACACAGTCATCTGTTTTGGCCGAGATGAAAGAGTCTGGTCTTTCGTGATTCGGTTTCTTTTCCCCGATGGTCCTTTCCGTTCATACCCACCCCTCCAGATTTCCAGATTGCACAAAACAGTCTGACAGACATTCATATTCCAGGAAGCCAGACCTCTCTCCGCTGGCAGTTGACAGTATGAGAGGGATCTGCTGACGACTTTTGAATACGATTGATCACCATGCCTGCACCGATTCCGTTTCCGGCTGATCCAGCACAGGAGATTCGAATTCCCGTTGAGGAGTTACGTCCTGTCATCGAGAAGATTCTGGTCAAGAACTCGATGTTTCAGTTCGATGCCAAAGTGGTTGCTGAACGCATGCTGGAAGCGGATCTGTACGGGGTTCCCTCCCATGGAGTCTCACAACTTGCCCGCTACATCCGTGCCATGGACATGGGGGACATCGACCCGCGCGGGCGCGTGTTGACGCTGACTGATGCTGCCTGCTTTACCGTTTTTGATGGAAGCCGAACGGTTGGGGCACTGGCAGCTTCCAAAGGAGCGGAAGCGGTCATCGCAAAAGCTCAGGAACAGGGAGTCGGAGTCGCTGCCATTGGAGACAGCCAGACACTTGGGGCAGCGGAAGTGTACGTACGGCTCATCGCAAAATCAGGACTGATCGGGATCTGCATGAGCAGTACGGGGGGAGCGACTGTTGCTGCGCCAGGGACGCGAAAGGGGGCTGTCGGGAACTGTGCACTGGCTTATGCCGTTCCGGTTCGGGATCGTCACCCCATTGTCTTCGATACGGCATGCGGGCAGGAATCGTGGGGAAAACTCCGGCACCTGAGCCGATACGGGATCAAGCTCCCCAGCGACTTCATGTTCAATGAGTATGGTCAGTTCACCGGCGATCTCTGTCAGGCGGTCTGCATGATTCCGAGTGGAGGCGCACTTGGATTTGGACTGTCGATGCTCTGTTCCATTCTTGCGGGGCCACTCTGCGGTGGGTGGATGCCGATTCGAAAGCAACGGCGTGTCGATGCCGAAGATTCCCAGCATTTCTTCCTCGCTCTTGATCCGTCAAAGTTTTGCAATGTCGACAAGTTTCAGGATGAATTGACGAATACGATCGATCAGATCCGGGCGCTTCCTCCCGAAGATCCCGATACCCCGGTCCGTATTCCGGGAGACCGTGGAGCCGCCTGGTACGAAGATGCCATGGCGAATGGGGTTCCTCTTCATTCAACGGTGGTGGAAGAAATCCGGGAATTGGCGGAGAAGAAAAAGATCCCTCTCACCTGGTGAATGGGTTTCGTGTGAAGGGAGTCATATTGCCAGGCATCACCTTGCCGTCCACTCCTCATGCAGATGATGAAACCGAATCAGCGTCGTTTTCGATCCTGTCATTCCGGGGGCAGGTTGCGTCCAGGACGGGAAGGGAATCTCATGGGAGCTCGATGGGGATATGCCCTGAAGATTGTTGCGATCGTCGCGTTCATGGTTGTGGGAAAGGCTCCCGCATGGGCGCAGTCCGGCCCTAAGGATTACTTCGGGATTCAAGTCATTGACGAGTCCACTGGTCGGGGAGTTCCACTCGTCGAATTGAAGACCGTCAACGGCATCCGCTATGTCACCGATTCAAACGGGCTGGTCGCGTTTTACGAACCCGGATTGATGAACCGGGATGTCTTCTTTCATGTTCGCAGCCACGGTTATGACTATCCCGCAGATGGTTTCGGGTTCCGTGGGAAATCACTTCGGACCACTCCGGGAACGATTGAAACACTTCCCATTCGGCGGGTGAATCTTGCAGAACGGCTTTATCGAATTACGGGAGAAGGGATCTATCGCGACAGCCTCCTGCTCGGTCGTCCGGTCCCGATTCAACATCCGGTCATCAATGCGGGAGTGTTGGGCTCAGACAGTGTCCTCTCCGCGGCCTTTCGAGGGAAGTTGTACTGGTTCTGGGGCGATACATTACTTCCGGGATATCCGCTGGGGCTGTTTCACACACCGGGAGCAACTTCTCCATTACCTGGCCCCGAAACGCTCCCTGCCAGTCAGGGTATTGAACTGACGTACTTTACCGATGACTCTGGAACGGCCATCAATACGGCACGACTTCCGGGTGCAGGACCAACTTGGCTAAGCGGACTAACGGTCCTTCGGGATGAGACCGGGAACGAGCGGCTTTTTGCAGGATACTCGAAAATCAATCCCCCGCTGGAGACATACGAGCGGGGAATTGTTGAATTCAATCCTGATACGGAGCTGTTTGAGCATCGAGCGAAGTTTCCACTTGTAGGAGCACCGTTTCCGGAAGGCCATCCCGTTTATCAGCGGGAAAAAAATCCGGAATACATCTACTTCGCGCGTCCTTTTCCTGATGTGCGGGTGCGGGCCACGGCAGTCGATTTCCTGAATTCCGCGAGCTATGAAACGTATACCTGTCTGGCTCCGGGAAGCACTGAGGAAAATCCTCATATCGAACGTGATGAATCGGGACGTGTCGTCTGGAGCTGGAGAAAAGGAGGTCTTCCCAGAACATGGCAGCTGGAGAAAAAACTACTAGAACGGCAGCTCATTAGACCTCGGGAACTGGCCTTTCAGCTGATGGATGTCGAGACCGGGAAATCCATCATGGCACACTCAGGTTCCATTGCATGGAATGAGTATTGCCAGCGGTACGTTCTGATCGCTCTTGAAGTGAATGGGACTTCACCCCTTGGTGAAGTCTGGTATGCAGAAGCGCGGGATTTGATGGGGCCGTGGGGGCCTGCCCGGAAGATCGTGACCCACGAGAATCAGAGCTTCTACAATCCCTTGCAGCATCCTCTTCTGGCGGAATCTGGGGGACAGATCATTTATTTCGAGGGGACCTACACCAGTTCGTTCACTGGAAATCCGGATGCGACCCCCCGGTACGAATACAACCAGATCATGTATCGGCTTGATCTGGGGAACGAGCAACTCCATCTCACCCGCGATTAGTTCACTGGAATTCGGCGGTGTCATCTCGTGAAGCGGCTCTCTGGAACTTTGGGCGAAATATTCGGGACAGCTCTTGGGGGAAAGGGGCAAAAGGTCCTTGAAGTGGTGAAGCGGGCGAGTTGGGAAATTCCTCTCGATCCACCCTGACCAATGTGATAGGGTTTCCGGAGTTGAACCATTCGTACTTGATTCCAGAACAGGCAGGGACGCTGCTAATGAACGTCGGGATGGAGCTGTTCCCCTCAGTAATTGGCCGTACAATTCTCAGCGGACTCGCGGGGGTTTTTCTTGTTCTTGGGACTGTCTCTCTGCAGGCGGATGAGTCCCGGCTGATTGATCTTCGGTACAAATTCGTTCCGGGGCAGCTGGTCCGCTACGATGTTCAGCTCAACGATGACTACCGGATTCAGGTGGGCGAAGATACCGACACCCCTTATTCCCATCAGACGTCAGTCAAGAATTACCGGGTCAAGGCTGTTGAAGAGGATGGTAGTGCCATCCTTGAACTGACCATTGAATCGGTGAATCTGGAAATCCACCAGAACGGGGAGACATTCCGCTATAACAGCCAGAAGAGTGAAAAAGAGGAAGGCTCTGATGATGCTCTGAATCAGCCTGTTTTTCTGGCGATGAAAGCTCTTGTTGGCAAGCCTCACCTTCAGCTGCGAGTTACCCCCCGGGGAGATGTCTCTGCGTTTGTTCCACTGGTGCCGGGAGATCAGGTCCCCGAAAATCCTGCTCAGGTTGCGTTTGATGTCCTGCTGCGTCTTCCGGAGGAGCCGATCGCGATTGGAGGCACCTGGAAAGAAGATTTTGAAATCAGCCTTCCGATTCCAGAAAGCAGTCTTCGCAAACCGGTGAAGCTCCAGCGTCACTACACGCTCAAGAGCGTCGAAGGGGCGTTGGCCACGATTGAGTTGAAGACAAAAGTTCTCACGATCCTGGATCTCCCTGAAGAGCAGATGCAACTCCTTCGCCGTCGCCCCTCCGGGACCATTGTTCTGGATTTGGAGCGAGGACTTCTCGTCAGTAAGGAACTGACTCAGGATAACGAGGTGTCCGGGTTTAATACCGGCCCCTCACATATGCGGTTTCAGCAGGTGGTCAGCGAAAAACTGCGTGATGCCGCTGTCGTTTCTGCGGACTCTCCGGACACAAGCAGATAGAGCCCCGGCGGTCAGCCAGCGTCGCAGGCGAGAGTGCTGACCGCACAGCAGGACTTTCTTTAATTCGCTGGAGATCCTTCAGTCAAAGAAAAAAGACCTCCCATTCTGCATCGCAGAATCGAAGGTCTTTTGTGAGCAATTCCGTTGGAGTTGGGTAGCAGCCTGCTACTTCTTCTTCTCTCCGAGCGGTTCCTTGCGTTCGGTGATGCTGGGGCATTGTGGAGCCATCTCGGCATTCAGTTCCTTGAACGGCAGCCATTCTTCCGGAAGGTTGTCTTCGTGGAAAATGGCAGAAACCGGGCATTCTGGAACACATGCTTCGCAGTCAATGCATTCATCCGGGTGAATGTAGAGGATCTGCTCCCCTTCATAGAAACATTCAACGGGACAAACGACCACGCAATCGGTGTATTTGCAGTTAAAGCATGGTTCGGCAACGACGTGTGTCATGTGATTTTCCTTTTCGATGACGCTGTTGAAACGTCCATTGGCCCGCGGATGTCATCGACCCGCAATAATCAGGAAACTACGTTCTGAACTCTTTCTGATTGGGGCAGGCCTCTCGAAAACGACAGGCTTCCGTATTGCATCGGCCAGAAACGACATGAATCTGCACACGCCAGTCACAATTGTCGCCTCGAAATTACTGGCGACCATTTTCGTCTCTGTCATGACGCATGACGTCGAATGACTTCAACAGGGCAGGTGAGCAGGACAGACCGATTCCGACCGATCTGAAGTGGCTGGGGCTCTCGTTGGCGAGAACCGTTGGCTCCCTTCCTTTTATGGCTGGCTTCGGTGCCTGTCAAGACGGGGGAGGGGAGTCTCAATATTGAGTTCCACGAAATTGCCCAATTGACATAGTGTCTCAAAACTTCATTCCAATCTTTCGAAACGAAGTCGCGGGAAATTCTGAATTCATTCCACTGGAAGTCCCGCTTCATTCCAGCCTCGCCATCCTCCGTCCATGGAGATCACATTTTTGTATCCCATTTTCTGAAGGTTGTCGGCTGCCAACGCGGAGCGGTAGCCTCCGCCGCAGTAGAGGACCATGGGCGTCTCCGGATCGGAAAAGCGAGCTTCGATATCCCGTTCGATGATCCCTTTTCCGAGGTGAATGGCTCCGGGGAGGTGTCCTTTTGCGAACTCGCTCTCCTCGCGGACATCAATGAGCGCAAATTTTTCCCCGGACTCCAGTCGTTTCTGAACATCCGAGACGGTGCACTCCCTGATCCGGGAGCGGGCATCATTCACAATGGCCAGAAAACGGGGGGAATGCTGGGCCGCCATGTTGAATTCCTTCTGTTCGCGCCTGACAGTGGCGGTGTGGGGAGATCTCTCAGCCCCTATTTTGTCTGAAGACGTTCTGCAGGGCAAATCGAATCCCTGGTCAGAAGTGGATTTCAGCAGACTGTCACAGCATATCACTGCTAATACTGTTTCATGATGGGGATCACCTCTTCCTGAAGCAGGCCGCCCGTGATGTGAACAGTCTTGTTGCTGTCAATAAAGACGTCGATCTCGCTGCGGATTCCGAACTCTTCGAGGTAAATTCCCGGTTCTATGGAAAAGCAGGTTCCCGCAATCAGAAACCGGTCTTCGCGGGTCTCCAGATTGTCGATGTGGGCTCCATTGCCGTGAAGATCGACGCCAATATTGTGACCGGTTCGATGGGTGAAATACGCTCCATAACCGGCATCGGTGATCACTTTTCGAACCACGTCGTCGACCACTCCGCCGAGAATCTTCTGGCCGGCGTCAAAGGCCTCTTGCACTTTCTGAATTCCCGCATCTCTGGCCGCAGCAACAATGCGGAAGATGGCATTGTATTTCTCCGGGACCTCGGTCCCGACAAAACCGACCCGGGTCTGATCGCTAAAGACGCTTCGGGGGCGTTTCTGGCGAGCCCAGAGATCAATC
>CALLWY010000252.1 GCA_938015865.1 uncultured Planctomicrobium sp. | reverse complement strand
CACCCTCGTTCCCCCTTTTCCCGCATCAATCACGCTGGTTCTGCAGGTTCTGTAGGTTGAAAAGGGGAGGGGAGGGCCGATGTCGCGACGAGAGTGCGATGATCAGGCTTGCGACTACGAATCCATTTTAAGATCCAACGAACATCAGAAAGACATCGAAAATGACATTCCCCTGCACAGAATCGGTTCTGCGCAGGGGAATGATGATTCCTGATGCTCTGGACTCCGGGCTGACAGCGTGACCTCAGCAACGGGCCGGTTGTTTTCTCGGTCCGCTAACTGATTCCGAAAACCAGCTTCAGGGCGTTGAGTGCCTTTTCTCCATCTTCTGGAGCCACGATCGCACTCATACAGATTTCACTGGTATTGATCAGCTGCACGTTGACGTTGGCATCCGCGAGAGCAGCGAACATCTTCTCTCCAACGCCGGTATGAGTCCGCAAACCAATTCCCAGGACATTCAGCATCGCAATCTTAGGTTTGACGCTGAAATGCGCCCCCGGCCATGAGGGAAGGAACTCATTGAGCAGTTGCTCACACCGGCCGAGCTGTTCCTGAGGAACAGTGAAGGAGACTTCCGCAACTCCACCGACATTGACGTTCTGAACAATGACATCAACAACAACGTCCCCGTTCGCAACGGCTGTGAAGAGCTGGCTGCATGACCCCGGGACATCAGGCACATGGTGCACTGTCACAAGTGACTGATTTTCTCCCAGCGAAACATCGCTGACAACAATATCTTCCATGCTCGCCAACTTGCTGACGACGGCCTGCAGCAGCTCCGGTTCGTCCCGAAGCGATCTTCGGTTCGGATTTGCCTGCCGCTGACCGACCGTCGGTGCTGGAGCTGCCGGTTTATGAAGCTGAAAACCACGATGCACCGCCTTAAGGGCATCGTCACAACGACTTCGATCCACCAGGACAGAGATCTTAATCTCGCTGGTGGTGATCATCTGAAGGTTGATCCCTTCGTCAGCAAGGCACTTGAACATCTGAGCTGCAACACCTGAGTGTTCCGACATTCCCTTGCCGACGATCGAAACCTTGGCCACATTCGTCCCGCTCTGGACCGAACCCGCTCCCAGTTCTCGAATGGCGGATTCCGCAGCCGTCAGCGTCTCTGCCAGATCTCCTTCAGGTACCGTGAACGAGACATCAGCCTTTCCTCCCTGACTGACGTTCTGAATCACCATATCAATCGGGATCTTTCTCGCCGCCATGTTGGAGAAGATCGTCTTCATCACTCCCGGCTGGTCTGGAAGACCAGTCAGCGTGACGCGTGCCTCGTTCCGGGCAAGTGCAAGTCCCGTCACAACACCGCCATCGCTGCGGGAAGAGATCAGAGTCCCGGGACCATCTTCATAGGAAGGACGAACCCGCAAGGGAACCTGAAACTTCTTGGCAAACTCAATCGAACGGGAGTGCATCACCCCCGCCCCCATACTCGCCAGTTCGAGCATCTCATCATATGAGACCTCATTAACTTTCCGGGCGTCCGGCACTGCGCGCGGGTCTGTGGTAAAGACCCCTTCCACATCGGTGTAGATCTCGCACTCAACCGCCTGCAGGGCAGCTGCGAGCGCGGTCGCAGTCGTATCACTTCCCCCACGGCCCAGCGTGGTGATATTCCCGTGATCGTCGATTCCCTGGAACCCGCAGGCGACAACAATCTCACCGTTATCGAGGTGGCGACGAATCCGCTCCGTCGAAATCGAGCGGATTCGGGCTTTGGAGTAGGTCGAGTCGGTGACAATTCCGCTTTGTGCCCCCGTCAGACTGACGGCCTTCCGCCCCAGCGAATGAATCGCAAGCGCCACGAGTGCGACAGATTCCTGCTCTCCGGTGGACAAAAGCATGTCCATCTCGCGGGGATCAGGTTTGACCGACACCTCTTCCGCCAGCCGGACGAGTTCATCCGTTTTGTGCCCGCGTGCCGAGACCACCATGACCACCTGGTATCCGGCATCCTGAGCAGCAACCGCCCGGGCCGCTGCGGTCTGAATCTTCTGAGCGGTGGCAACACTGGTCCCACCAAACTTCTGCACGATGATTGCCATGAGCTTGATTCCAGCACATCTTCACAAGACTGGCTCAAGGCTCCAGGTTTTTCACCACGAAACACCTGCACACCTGTACGGATCACAGTCCTGTCGAACGAAGCAGAATAGCAGACCTGCCACTGCGGGCAATCTGACGGGGACCAGCGACGTGGATTTTCCCAGCCTTGATGCAGACAACACAGCATTCCTCCCGACAGACGGGAATTGCGACGAGCGTAGCACTCCAGATGCGATCGTATTCCCTGAGCAATCTGTAGAATGCGAATTGCCTGAAAAAAAGGATTGAGGAATCCGCGCAACCGCTTCGGCCTCCTTGACATGTCTTTTGCAGCGATGTTAGTTTGACAACACCGGTTTACCTATTTGAACTCGGTCTCGAGATCCAAGCATCTCTGCAATCTTGGGAACGACCTCTGCCCACGAGGACGTCTCCTTATCTGGACAGGTCCACACTGACCAGGTGGTCCGACTCCGGCGATGAAAGTCGCGCAGAGATTGAAGAATTGGCCCACGTCCTGTCACTTCGATGGTCGATCCTGTTCCGTTACAATTCCGGCTCGTTCGACCATTCACTTCAGTCCATTCTTCCTGGCGACGATTTCTCAGCGACCGACACCGATGAAGCACTGGCAGTCTGAGAACCAAGTCCGGAACTTCTGGGGGATGTAATTTGGATTCGCGGCAATGCAGTAAGTTCGTGCCGATTCTCGCCCTTTTGAGCGGCATGTTGATCACGATGCACTGCCCGCGAGTAACGCTGGCACAGCCATCGGCCCAAGCCTGGAGCCCTCCGGCATGGGTACTCCCTCCACAGGATGTGCGCAATTATTTCCGTCTCGAATATCTGCGGGACAAGAATTCGCTGAAGTCAGCCAATCCCGGCGGAGATCAGACCCGGCAGATTAAACGGATTGTCCAGGCATTCCTCTCCCAACTGACACAGGAAGATCCGGGCAATCTCCCCAAAACCGTTGTGGATCGTCTATTGGCGGACCTGCATTTCCCCTCCACCACGGTTGCGGCCAAAGGGGTCGCCATGGAGGAGCTGGTCAAACTCATCCCGGACCTGATGCAACACCCAAATGATCTGGTCCGCTATAACGCACTCTCGATCCTCGTTCAGATGAGTCTGAAACAGGCTCAATCGCAGGGAGGAAACGAGATCCCCGCAGTCCCGTACAATCCTGCTCATCGAGTTTTCCTGCAAGTAGTGCAGGACCCGAACCAGAATCTTTCCTGTCGTATTCTTGCTGCCCGAGGCCTTCAGCGTATCTGTCGTGATGGGGAGAACGCTCCCAGCTCAAACGAAAAATCAGACATCGCAACGGTCCTCGTCTCCACTTTGGCGGCGAATCCCCCCAGTTCCGAAGACGGGCACTGGTGGTTTCGCCTCCGCCTGATTGAAGCACTGGGAGCCGTTGACCGGATTGACAACACCGCTACGCAGCCCATTGTGCTGGAAGCTCTTCTGGACGTGATTACGGACCCGAAAGAGGTTTGGTTGAATCGTTCGATGGCGGCACAGTGCATCAGCCAGCTTCCTTATTCCTCCTCAACCAATGTCCAGCTGATCACATCCGAAATTCTCCAGCTCCTCGCGGAGATGAGTGACGCATTCAACAAGAATCCGAGTTCTCTGGAAATGAGAGAGCCGTTCAAGCGAGTCTATCTCTCATTCCGCCCAGCCACCGCGAAATTGGCCCGGGAGCGAAAGTGGGGATTGCTGTATGAAATCGAACGGCCCGGCCTCTCTGGAAATGCAAACTATGTGAAGGGGGGCTGGCTGGTCGCATTCCCCATCCTGAAACGGTTCATGGAGACGAATGTCTCGCCGAATGAACCCGTGGCCCCGATTTCCGCAGCTGAACTGGCGGCACTCCGCTCCTGGTTACAGCAGAACCCACCAGCGAGTCGGCAAATTGTTCCCGGAGGGAAGACATACCCCCTGCGGGAATCTGAAGCTGCAACTGCGGTCGGCGCAAACTCGAACTGAACTCTCCCTGCATCTCCAGTTTTTGTTTGCCGTCCTTCCCGCAATCTGCCCATAGCTGCTGAGTCTCCAGTAGTCAGCGATTCGGCGCCAGCTTCTCTGATGGGGGTAATCGCCGGAGCCGGTCCATTTGCCGTGCAGTCACCGCGAATTGTGTCATCGGTCCGCAGTACAGCCACCCGATAGCCATCAGATAGTAAATCCCCAGATCCTGCCGGAGTCACGCGAAGGCCAGATGACTCTCCCCAAAGTCATTGAAATGGGCAGGTAGAGGATTCTGAGCTGACAATCCTGAGCTGACATCGAGAGAGGATTCAAAGAGTTCTTCGGCGAAGACCATGAGAGACCCGCCGCGATCGCAGAGCAGGGGAACCGCCTGAACACGTTCCAGATTGCCCCTTTGTGAAAACTCACTCACCTGTAAAAGAAGCAGGCCGGCGAACGGGGCTAAATTCACCGACCTGCTTCCACAAACAAGTTGCAACTTGAACGCGAGTCCCCCGACATTCAGGGTCAATCGGTCAGGTCGAGAACCAGCCCGTTCACTCCATTCTCGGTCACATCGACCTGCAGGTTGGATGTCGTCGATTTTCCGTACTTTTCGGGAAGGTGAGACGTCTCCTTGACTCCCTGTGGTGGGCCATTGGGATCTTTCGGGTTCAGGATTGTCTCCACGGTTCGCTTGTTGACCGTCACCTTGTAGGAACCAGGAGCTGCCCCGTCTCCGGTGACAAAAGTGGTCAACTTGAACGACCCATCTTTTTCAGAAGTCGCATAAGCAGCAGATTCACCGGCTGATGCGGGAATGAAATTGATCTGGGCGCCTTCAACAGGCTGCCCCTTATAGGTCAACACTCCAGTGACCGGGACCGTCTTCGGACGATCCTGCGTCCATTTGTCACTCGCACCCCCGCCACACCCGGATGCAACCACCATGGAAAGGATGGCTGCAAATGCCATTTTTTGATTGAACATGAAAGCCCCCTGCAAATTGAATTCAACAAAAAAGAGACTGCGCAGTGCCATTCGCCCCCGGAATATTTGTCTCGCCACACACATCTTCCTTCACTATGGAAGAGCGGCGAGAAGGCGACTGCTGAAGAACACACCAAAGTCAGGCGGAACAGTTCCAGATGAGTGAGCACTCCCGTTCTGGAATTCCGCGCGAAAAAATCGCCGTCAATCCCGCAGCCGACACAACAGCGTGGCGACTGCGGGTTCAATCGACGAATCAGGTAACCTTTGGGGAATGAGCCGCCGGAGAATTAGAACTCTCCGACCACCTCACCCCCGTTCTTGGACCCCAACGACCCCCAGACACCGTAGTTGCTCTGTCCAGACACAGTGAGAGAGTCAACGCCCAGGTTCCCAGTGTTAATGTTCTCGCTGATGAATCGGACGCTGCCGTCTCCCATCAGGGCATGTGCCCCGCCGGTGTGCTTGCTTCCCGCCGAATAGATGCCGTTTTGAGCCTCATGATTTGAGACGGCACAGCTCGGTGAATTGGGGGGGAGGATCGTGTTGAATCCAGTGAAAGCAACCCCTCCATCCGGCCAGCGGTCTCCCGTCCAGTCACGAATCGTTCCGGTCGTGTACTGTCGGGTTGAAGAATTGTACGCTGCCCGGCAATCGTTCGGAACAGTAGCGTTGGCAATAACCGTTGAATGACCAATGTCATTTGTCGCTGTTGGGAAAGCCCGCTCTGCCATCAGGATGGTGTTGCTGCTCCCGTCGGTGATGTCTCGCATTCCAACGCTGCTGCGATCTCCGAAGACCCCGCGCGGATTCATGGTGATCACTGCTCCTGAATCACCCGTGCTGAACGCATATGTTGTGTTCCCGATTCGATTCTGCCGGATATGGCGTCCTTCAGATGGACACAACAGCGTCTGAATCGTTGCTGTCCATGGAGTGTAGTTTTCCAGCCACGGTGATGGACCGAACGGAGGATACGTTGTTCCGTTGATCGTCAGGGAGTTGGAAATCTGGTTGTACAGAGGAGCCTGATCGATATAGGGGAGCAGGCCAATGAAGCCACTAGCTCGCCCCCAGTTTGCCGGATTCGCATCACTCTGACCAGGAGCAACTGTTCCCCCCATGAGATACGGGAACACATTGTAGACGTCGTGATAGTTGTGCAGAGCCAGCCCCAACTGCTTGAGGTTATTCTTGCACTGAGACCGACGGGCTGCTTCCCGTGCCTGCTGAACAGCGGGCAACAGCAGTGCGATCAATACCGCAATAATGGCAATCACCACCAGCAATTCGATCAGCGTAAATCCTTGACGCTGACCTCGACACCCTCGTTTCATCACACACCCCTCTCTGACAAATTTTTCATGACAGGAAACAATGCCCGCAAAAAACGAAACGATTGATCGCTCACGATTTTTTCGCGTACAAAAAACAAATCCAGCGACTCAATCGTATATGAATCATATTAGATGCCACGGAAACTTTTGGCAATCACTTCTCTCCGCGGAATCGCCACATTTCCCATAACCTGATCTAAAACAACGACTTGCAACAGCAGAACGTCGCTCCGCGAAGTGATCAGCCCCCCAAAAGCAGAGCAATGGACAGCACGGTCATGAGAAAAGCATCAACCAAAAAGCGGCTGGGACCACTCCTGATCCCGGCCGCCTGTTCAAACCAGAAATCGTCGTTATGAAGGATCAGAACTCTCCGACCACCTCGCCTCCATTCTTGGTTCCAAGAGCTCCCCAGACTCCGTAATTACTTGGACCAGACGGGTTGGCAGAATCAACTCCAAGATTCCCGGTGTGAATGTTTTCGCTGATGAACCGGACGCTTCCGTCCCCCATCAATGCGTGTGCACCACCGGTGTGCTTGCTTCCAGCAGAAAAAATCCCATGTCGTCCATCATGGTCTTCGGTCGTGCAGCTCGGCGAGTTGGGAGGAAGAATGGTATTCACTCCAACAATCAGCGAGCCGCCATCGG
>CALLWY010000251.1 GCA_938015865.1 uncultured Planctomicrobium sp. | reverse complement strand
GCATGACCTTCCGTCCAGTTTGCGGCATTGAATTAACATCATTGATCATCTTGAGCTGATTGGCCTGACATGCTTGCGGTCGATGCGGTGACTTATCTTCGAATGGATCTGCCGCCCTGGATCGTCCTGACCTATCTTTTTGTGATCGGGGCCATCGTCGGGAGCTTTCTGAATGTCTGTGTCTATCGGATTCCGACTCAGGAACGGTTCTGGGATCAGTTGAAATCCCTTTCCAATCGTCCGTCCCACTGTCCTCGCTGCCAGACGAATATTCTCTGGTATGACAACGTGCCCATTATCGGGTGGTTACGTCTGGGGGGACGCTGTCGCGCCTGCCGAATGCGGATTTCTCCCCGGTATCCGCTGATTGAGTTTCTCAACGGGTGTCTGTGGGTCCTTGTGTACTGGCGGGAAGTCCCAATGGGGATGTCAGCCACACTTCAGGAAAGCTGTCTGTACACGGATCTGGGACCGCAGAACTATCCCGGACTCGGGGGATTGTCTCCTGAGTGGTTTGTGGTGCTACGGTTTTTATTCCACATCGTGCTGGTGGAAGCCTTGCTGGTGGCGTCGCTGATCGACTTTGACCTGACCATCATTCCGGACGGAGCCACTCTCCCCGCAATGTTCTTTGCCATCGTTGCCAGCACTGCGATTGCACGGACCCATCTGGTTCCTGTCTGGTTTCAAAGCCCGAATATGGAGCAGTCGTTTGGGTTGATTCTCCCTGACTGGGTGCACCCCTTTCTTCGGGGAGGGCAGGTTCCGGAGTGGGTGACTCAATATCCCCATCTGCACGGATTTGTTGTCAGTATGGTCGGACTTCTGGTGGGGGGAGGAATCGTCTGGGCCGTCCGCCTGATGGGGTTCTGGATTCTTCGTCAGGAAGCAATGGGATTCGGGGATGTGATCCTGATGGCGATGATTGGGGCGTTTATCGGCTGGCAGGCGAGCATTATTGCCTTCTTCATCGCGCCGATGTGCGCCATTGTTGTTGTCTTCTGGACGTATGTTGTCAACGTCGTCAATCGTCTGTTTGGACGGCGCGATCCCTTCGCACGAATGATTCCGTATGGCCCCTATCTGAGTCTGGGAACGTTGCTGACGATTCTGTTCTGGAAACCGATCTTCAGCGGGACTCGCCACTTCTTTGAAATGGGTGTTCTCCTGATCCCGCTGGTGATCGTGATGGGGGTGACATTTGCCATGTCACTCCTGATTATCCAGCTCCTGAAGCGGCTGTTGGGGATTTCTGCGGGGGGTGATGACGTGACCGTCCTGTGGCGCCCTGCAGACCAGACCTGGTTCTTTAAGGGAGAGCACGTGAATCGACATACCTGTCGATGGAAGACGAACGACTGGGATGGTCTCCCGGCAGCCCACGGAACGATTCACGAGGAGCGATGGAGAAACGGCCCCCAGGGAAACCCGGGGGGGCCGCGAAAGCGTGGACTTCGTGAGTGATCAAAAAACGAGGATGTGGTTACAGGCCGCTTTGCATCCCCTGTGCGCTGGCGCCAATCATGACGCTCAACTTGGCGATGCCAACAATCTGTTCCACGGGAATTCGCAGTTCGAAGTTGGCGCGATTCGGAACTGACCCAGCAGCAACTCCGATATAACTCGGCTGCAGGCCTAGACTGTCCACCATCTGCTTGTTGATCGGAAGTGGGAATCCTTCTACCTGGGAAGCGGTTTTCAGTCCTTTCCCGATCAGTCCCGCCAGATCGACGAACTGATAGAAATTCGCCTGAGGCATGAGGCCTTCTCGATACTTCACCAGATTATTGGTGCGTGTTCCGTCGAGCGCCTTGAGAAGGTCCTTCATGGCCTTTTCCCCCCCGCCGACAGTCTGGGCGTAGGTGTCCTTTCGGTAAACCGTACGAGACTCCATTCCCGACTCGCCGAACATGACGTTCTGGATCAGGGTCTGAATCCCGCCCGGGTCGGACTCGGGGCTAATTTCCTGTTTTATGGTGACCACATCGGCTTTCTCGTTCCCATATGTTTCGGCATCAACCTGAATCGTTGCTGTCTGCTTGAACGCTTTGGAATCGAAGGTCGACATCGCATTGGAAATCTCCCGAAACGCTGTCTTCACGATATCGATCGGCTGAGCTTCCATCAGACTGTAACCCCGGAATGCTCCGACTGGGGATTCTGCGATATCGAATGCTCCGACCAGTCTTCCGAACGACACCGGTTCCAGTTTCTTCGTTGCCGCCTCGATGTTTTCAGCCGCAGCCTTGTCTTCGGTCATTCCTGCTGTGAGCTTCATCCCCCATTGGGTCAGGTCTTTCAGATCGACGCTCAATCCGTAGTAATACGGAAGATTTGCGGGGAGCTTGTTCAGCTGCGGCATCTCGCTGGTCGGGTTCTTTGCCAGCAGCTTTGAAGCGGCAGAATCCGTGGCAAATGCGACTGTCGATCGGACGAAGACATCCGTATCTGACAGACTGATCGAAATGACGCTGTTCTCGCTGTCTTCCAGTCCCTGAAAGAATCCTTCCGCAATCGTGCCGTACATTTCGACAATTACGTTCATGTCGATGCCGGACTGCGGCTGGGCGAAGCGAAGCTGATTCAGCCCTTCGAGAACCTTGTCCTTGAATAGCTCAATCTGCTCATCGTAAACCTGAGAGAGATGATCGACATTCACATAGACACTCAGGTCCCCGGTGGTGAGTGCCTTTGTCGTTGTCTCGTCCATTTTCCGTGCGGTGGAGAGAGCGGACGGTCCCGTCGGGATTTCTTCTCCATCGGTGTAAAGGACCATTCGCCCTTCCACTTTTGTTTTCATTCGTGGCCCAAGGGCACTGACGAGGTCTTCCGTTCGGAGTGCGGGAATAGCGAAGACAACCAGGGGAGCTTTCCCTTCTTCCTGAAAATAGACTCCGGCATACCAGTCCCGTGACTGGTCGACTCCAGTGAGGCCGGGATTGGAAATCAGCGCTCCCAGAGCCGCAGCCCCTTGAGCTTCGAGAAGGTCTCCAGCTCCCGGCTGAACCTTGTTCACCAGCTTGACCACCTTGGTCACGGCCTGATCCGGCTCCCGAAGCCGAATGATCAGGTCGACATCTCCGGTGTAAAGTTCAAGCGGATTCTCTTGTGCGTTCGCTGAGACGGCAGAGCAGAACAGCAAGACGGCACATAATACTCTCCAGACTCCACGACGCATTTCTTCGACTCCTTCAGGTAACGTCACATGGAAAACCACGGCGAACGGTTGCTATGTAACGAAATTGTGGACAGAAGTGCAAACCCGGTTGAGGCAAGATATGACTTGTCAGTGACTGCTTCTCTTGCGAATGGATGATGACTTGTTCGAACGAACTGATTCCCACGTTCAGCCAGTCTGAAGATGACAGCAAACTCCCCTTGGAGGCTCCTCAACTCATGTTTTGTGTTGTGTTTGGCGCGCAGACCGGGAAATTTGCGTCTGTGGGGCATCCGGTCCATTGCGTGAGATTTCCTGTCTCACCTATCCTGATGTCCCCTTGGGGGCTGTAGCTCAATCGGTTAGAGCGTCGGACTCATAATCCGCCGGTTCTGGGTTCAAGTCCCAGCGGCCCCAATTGCTCGGAACGCTCTCTTTTCCTGTCTGGCAAGGCATTTCGGCTCGAAGTCCGATCGCAGGGAATGTTGGCACCGAGTTGAAGCAAGGCACTTATTCAGACCATTGGGGTGTCCGTTTTTCAAGAAACGCAGCGATTCCTTCCTGAGCATCCGGCATGGTAGCGTTGCTGGTCATGATGTCGACTGCACGCGTGTAGGCAGTTGACTCGTCCAGATTGAGCTGCTGGTAGAATTCTCGCTTTCCGAGAGCGATCACCTGCCGGCTGGAGGTGAGGATGGCATCGGTATACTGTTTGATGGTCTCGTCGAGCTGATCTTCCGGGACCACGGCGTTTACGAGACCCGCCATGAGGGCTTTCTGGGCACTGATCGGACGCCCCGTCAGCAGCATCTCCATGGCGATCTTCGGAGGAACGTTCCGGACCAGCGGGACCATTGGTGTCGTGCAGAAGAGACCGATCTTCACTCCGGGGGTCGCAAACTGCGCCGTCTCACTGGCAACAGCAAGATCACAGGCAGCGACCAGTTGGCACCCCGCTGCGGTCGCGAATCCCTGAACCCTTGCAATGACAGGTTGGGGCAATTGACGGATTCGCTGCATGACGCGCGAACAGGTTGAAAAGAGCTGGTGATATTCTTCGGCGGATCGGTTCCGCATCTCTCCCAGATCGTGACCGGAGGAAAAGACCGCTCCCGTCGACGCGAGAATGACCACACGCACGGAGGGATCATCTGCGAGTTTCGTCAGCTCCTGTTCCAGTTCGTTCAGAAGGGACTGGGACAGGGCATGTCGTCTGGCAGGGCGGTTCAGTGTCAGAGTGGCAATGCCATTGTCGATGCTGACAGTCAGTTCTCCGGGTTGAGTCATCGGATGGCTTTCTTTCGGAGCGGGGATGCGCTGGAATCAGGAGACTTGAACAATCACTTCCACGGAAAGTCTCGGCCGGAGAGCAGTTCATAAGCCTCGATGTATTTCTCTCTTGTTTTAATGACGACCTCTTCCGGGGGAGTGGGAGGAGGACTGTTCTTGTCCCATCCGGTCGATTCCAGCCAGTCCCGGACGAACTGCTTGTCGAAGGAGGGTTGCCCCTTTCCGGGTTGGTATTGATCGGCAGGCCAGAATCGGGAGCTGTCCGGGGTCAGGACCTCGTCTATGAGGATGATTTCGTCCTCCACCAGTCCGAATTCGAATTTCGTATCCGCAATGATAATGCCGCGCGTCAGGGCATAATCGGCCGCAGTCTGATAGATGTGCAGGCTGAGAGTCCGAAGATCTTCTGCCAGTTCGGCGCCAATTTTCTGCTGCATTTCTAGAAACGAAATGTTCTCATCGTGTCCGGTTTCTGCTTTGGTGGCAGGAGTAAAGATCGGTTCCGGGAGACGGTCACTCTCCTTCAGACCGGCCGGGAGGCTGATTCCAGTCACCTGCCCGGACTTCTGGTATTCCTTCCAGCCTGACCCGGAGAGGTAGCCGCGGACGACGCATTCAATGGGGACCACGTTTGTCTTTCGGACTACCATCGACCGTCCCTGCAGGGATTCAATATCAGTCCCCGGCGGCAGGGGAAGCTCGGTCACATCCAGACTCAGAAGGTGATCGTTGACCTTCAGCCGTTCGAACCAGAACTGGCTGCACTGGGTCAGGACCCGCCCCTTGTCAGGAATTCCGGTCGGGAGAATCCAGTCAAACGCGCTGATGCGGTCGCTTGCAACGAGCAGAAGTCGGTTGCCGAAGTCATAAACATCACGGACCTTGCCGCGACGAACCGGGATACCGGGAAGATGAGATTCCACAAACGCCTGCATGGTGTCTTCTGCCTGATCACAACGAATGGAGACTTGGGCAATTTGCAGCCGTCCGGTGAAAGAGTCTCCTCGATGACGGGAAGTTTAGCATCTGGGGAATTGCATGTCCCGCCATCAAAATCCTCTTGTCAGACGGAGAAACGGGCGGGTAGAATCGCAAGCCCTTCCTGCTCGATGACAGAGGAAATTCTCTCCTCTGCCGATTGGCTTATCGACGAGATTGCTGGAATTGTCTAGAATCCGGCAACTTTGATGAATTGTGTTTGCTACGGAAATCGGTGCGCGACCAGATTCGCGTGGACCCTGTTCTATTGAGGAGTATGGAGAGCATGAAGAAGTTTCTTGCAATGGCACTGGCAGTGACCATGTTGAGCAGCCTGGCCCTCGCGGACGGTCTGGAAGTGGGCGCTCCGGTGAATGCATTTTACGTCAAGGACGTTACTGGTCCTGCTGCCGGCACCAAGCTGTGCTACCGATGCCGGTTCGGCAATCGTCCCGTGGTCAGCATCTTCACCCGCAATGTCAATGGTGAAGTTGCCACCCTGATCAGCGAAGTCGACAACGTTGTCGGTGCCAATCAGTCCAAGGATATGAAGGCATTCGTCGTTCTGCTGAGCGATGAGCCGGAAGCTAAAGAAGGCGAACTGAAGAAGGTGGCCGCTGAAGCCAAGGTCAGCAACACCCCGCTGACAACCTTCGATGGCCAGACTGGCCCTCGCGACTACAAGATTGCTCAGGATGCAGAAGTGACCGTCATGATGTGGGTCAACGGCAAGCTCAAGGTCAACGAAGCATTCAAGGCTGGTGAACTGACCAAAGACAAGATTCCTGCGATCGTCAGCAAGACCTCGTCCATCCTGAACTAGTTTCAGGCGACAGGGTGTAAGTGAATGCTGCGGCAGATTTGCCCTGATTGAAAATGAACCATGCCCGATACTTTCTCGAAGTATCGGGCTTTTTTCATGTTGGAGCGTCTAAAATTCAGTGGGGACTTCTCATCCTGTTCCAGGAACGGGTAAATTAAGTGATGCACGATTTCGAGTGTTCACGTCAGGACCATCTCATGATGACTGAACTTTCCCACGGAGGTGAAAGCAACCGACCCGGTTGTGCGGGGCCGGATGTCCATCGCTACTCAGGACGCTGTCCGGGACCATGGAAACTGTCGATTGGGCCTCGATGTCGACTGTGGCTGATCGTGATCAGTGGCTTGTTGCTTTCCTCTCTGAATGCACAGGCCCAGTTTGAGCCTCCGCTGTTTCCTCCTTCGGGAGATGATCCTGCAGCTCCGCTTGTCGAGGACTTATTTCGACATCTGCCGAAGAATCCACTTACTCAGGCCAGTGCGTCCCGAGCCATCAGTGCCATTCAGGCGGGGGACGTCACCTCAGGGTTGGAAGCGCTTCAGGAGATTCTTGATCAGGACAGCGACTTTTTTATCAGCGAACCCGGGAGCCCTCCGCATTCCCTGTTCGATGGACTTGAAGAGGTCATTCGAAGCCATCGGGACGAATACGAACGTTTGTTCGGTCCGACAGCCACCCAGATGCTCAATCAGGCATTAGCAGAGCAGAACCTACAGCAATTGGAGGATGTGGTCCGCCGATTTTCCATGACCGATGCCGGGGCAAAAGGACTTGCAGAGTTGAGCCGGATCGATCGGGATCGTGGCGACCCGTCACGAGCCGCCCGACTTCTGGAACAACTGGCTCGTCATCCCGTGACAAGTAACCCAATGCCAATGCTCAGGCAGGCTGCCGAGCTTCTCCTGGCCAGTGGTCAGGTGACGCAGGCAAGGAGCATGCTCAAGCAGTATCCCGATCTGTTCTCCAGCGCTCGTGATCGGAGACAATTTGAGGAGATGGCTGCTGGTTCGCAGATCAGTTCCCCGACGGATGCCCGGATCTATGAGTGGTGGACCCCTTACGGAAGTCCTCAACAGGCAGGGCAGGCAGCCCCAGCGCCGGTTCTTTTTGACGATGCATGGCGGAGTGACGTCATCGATGATCTCCATGATTTCCCAGCGCTGATGCTGGCACCGGACGTTGCGAGTCATCTTGCCAGTGAGCATCGGAAGCTAATGGAGGCAATCGAGCAACAGGTTCGGGCTCGCTCGGACCGCGTCGCGATGCCAGCAGCTCGTCCGATCATTGTCGATCACCTGGTTCTGACATCAGGTCCCGGAACGGTGAAAGCGTTTAACCTGTTCACAGGGGAACTGGAATGGAATGGGGTCGATGTCGATGAAACTTTTGACTATCTCGCAAAGCAGTCCTATTCCGCCGGAGAAGCTCATGACCCCGTCCGGGAGGAAATCAGGGAGCTGTTTACTGCTGTCCGCGGATGGCGCGATCTCACGTCCTCCTCAATCTCAACAGATGGACGGTCGGTCTACGCGATTTCCAACTGTCAGCTGGTCGGGACAACAAGTCCACAGCGGATGATTCAAAACACCCAACGGCATTCGCTGTTGCCGCAGCGGACCAATCGCCTGACTGCCTACGACCTGTCCACCGATGGAAAGAAGCTCTGGGCTGTCGGTTCCCTCGGGGAGGATGGGCCGATTGAAGGGCTGTCGGATGGAAGGGAGATTTACTTCTTCGGGGCTCCTCTTCCAGTCAATGGCCATCTGTACGCTGTGGGAGAAGAGTTGGGCCAGATTCAGGTCTTTGAACTCGATCCCGCGACGGGGAATGTCCTCTGGTCGCTCGCTCTGGCCAACCCCACGCGAAATCTCGTGCTCGATGATGCCCGGCGACTCGCAGGACTGATGCCTGCCTATTCAGATGGGCTGCTGATCTGTCCGACCGGACATGGTGGGATCACTGCTGTCGACCCGCTGAAACGTCGCGTTGTCTGGACCCATCAGTACACCGAGGCTGATCCACCGATGCAGCGGCAGGTCATGATGCTTCGGCTCATGCGGCCACAAAACCAGAATGCTTCGCAGTCCCGCGAAGAACTGTTGAATGATCAGCGCTGGTTTGATTCCCGGTTGATGATTGCCAACGATACAATCGTCTTCACTCCCCCGGATCATGACGCTCTCGTCTGTCTCGATCTGCAAACAGGCTTGCCTCGCTGGCCACGTGCTGTTCCTCGTCAGCAGCTCGTCTATGCGGCGACAATCTTTGGACAGCAGCTGATTCTGGTTGGCCGGAGCGAGATCACGGCCCTGTCCCTCCTGGACGGCTCTCCGGTGTGGGCATCGCCGATTCCGATTCCCCCTCCAAGCGGTCGAGGGGTACGACTGGGGGACATCTTTCTGCAGCCGCTCATGACTGCGGAAATTGGTGTCGTTGATTTGAACACCGGACGTCTGGTAACCCGACTTCCGATGGAATCACAGCGGATTCCGGGAAATCTGGTCGCCAGTGACGGCGTGGTGGTCATGCAGCATTCCAATGGCCTAGTCGGCTTTGTCTCCCGATCGACTCTGGAAGAGCGGATTGCCGAGCAGATTCGGGCAAATGCAGACAGTCCTGAAGCACTTTCGATGCGTGGAATGTGGCGATTGCAACAGGGGGAGCTTGAAGAAGGTCTTGCCGATCTGAAAGCGACTCCTTCCAGCCAACTGCCAACATCGGCCCGCATTGTTCTGGGATGGACACTTCTCGAGGGATTGAGAACCGACTTCCCCTCCTACCGGAATCAGGCAGAGACAATTGAGCGACTCATTTCCCTTCCGCAGCAGCGGCAGTTGTTCCTCCGGACATATGCGAGAGGCCTGCAACAGGCAGGGGAGACACGAGAGGCGTTCAGCCGGTATCTGGAGTTACTCAAATCCATTTCTGGACCTGAACCACTTATTGATATCGACAGTGAGCGCTCTGTGACAGATTCCCGATGGGTACTGGCCCAGATGAACGCTCTTCTTGACGAGGCTGATGATCAGGTCCGTTCCGAACTGAAGAAGGAACTCGCTGACTGGATTGGCCGATCGACCGATCTTCCGCAGCTGTTCAGTATTCTTCCTGCACTGCCGGCCGGGTGGTGTGATGATTCTGTGATTCTCAATCAGCTTGCGAAGGCGGCTGATCTGCAAGAGTGTCTTCACGAACGGGAAAGTCTTCTTCGGGCCATCCTGACGCGAGGAACGGACGAGCAGCGATTGACGGCTGCGGCTCAGTTACTGTCGCTGGCAGAGAAGCACAAGGATCTGCCAACAACACGACGTCTGCTGCAATTTCTGGAAAGTGCTCCTGCCGGATCGATGGTTCGCACCGGGGCGTCAGAAACGCCTGTTCCACCGGCTCAGCTGGCGCGTCAATATCGAGACCGGAAAGACGTCGCTGATCTGCTGCATAGTGACATTGACTGGCCCGAAGAGATTCGTGTCGCTGAACACTCACAGGCACAAACCCGGACAGCGGTCAATCAGCTTCCGCTTCTGGGCCCTCCATCGCCTGCACTTGAGGGATGGGGATTCTTTCTGGATGGGAGTGGAGCCAATATTGAAGTCTATGATCAGAACGGGGAGCGTCGCGGACGAATTCCCACTTCATATGGAGGCGCCCGCTATGCCGCAGAAATTGAACTGGGACGCTACGTGACCATGCACAACCACCTCGCAATGGTGGTGTTGCAGGACCGGATGATTGTCTTGGACTGTCTGACAGATCCTTCCTCTCCCCGCGTTCTGTATATGCGGGAACTTGCGCGGCGAGATGAAAACCCTCTGGTCAGTCGCGGAATGATTGTTCGCTCGCCTCGTCTGGGAATTCGCAGCATTCTGCTGGAATTGCAGTCGGGGCGCATCAATGGAAACGTGGGGCCGTTGACCGATTCCGTTTTGTGCTACGGGGCAGACGATTCTCTGGTCGCGTTGAATCCCACCACGGGAGAAGAACTCTGGCGCCGACGTGATTTTCCCCCAGGGGCGGAGATCATGGGTGACCGCGACTACGTGATTGTTAAACCGATCGACAGCTTCACACTTCGAATCTATCGGGCTCTGGATGGGGAATTGATCAAGGAAACAGAGGTCCCTCTAGGGACACTGGACTGCATGGTTCGCCGCTATGGAGACTGGGGGCGGGGAATCCCTGTTGTCCGGGATGATGAATCCCGTTTCCGCTTCGAACTGTTTGATCCGGTGAATGAGGAACCGATCTGGGAGTTCACAGGACCGGCAGGGACCCGATGGACAGTTGTGGGAGGGCAGAAAATCGCCTTGTTGACCCCCGACCTGAGAATGTCCATCCGGGATGGACTGACCGGAGAGGAGATCTTTGCTGCAGCGCTCCCGGACGATTTTTCCTCTGGAAAGCTCTCTGTGATGGAGTATGTCGACCAGTGGATTGCATTGACCTCGGAAGCTCAGAGCGAGTTCGCCGACGAGTATGCCCCCAGGTCGCATCGACTCATGATGTCGCGCGTTCACGGTCCGGTCGCTGCTCTGGATCGAACCACCGGTGAACTGCGCTGGACCCGGAAGGTCTACCAGATGGATGCGGTGATGCAGGGGCCGACGCGATGGCCACTGTTAATTTTTGCGAGCGTGCAGGGAACTGGAGATGCACTGATCATCAATCGTCGCAACGGGGATGTCATCCGACAGAAGAACGACGGCTTCGACGGTTTCGGGCAAATCAACTGGATGACGGAGACCCAACCCTATCGAGTCCATCTCCGCATCGCAAAAACCCGAATGACATTGCTGTTTGGAGTGGGAGACCGGGATTCTCAGGAAAGCTCACCGGCAACACTTCCAGAGCAGAAAGAGGGCCAGCCATCAGCGGACTGATGACCACTGTTCATTATCCCGGCTCCATGGATCGTCCGGTTTTCCAGGCTGGCTGATTCTCCGAGCGTGTACCTGCTTTTCAGCAGTCTTCTGCTGACCTATGCTGACGATGTGATTACGATTTGATGCCCTCAGCTGAATTTGACTGACTGAATGTGGGTGTGCGGACATCCACGGGCCGGTTTTGATTAGAAATGGCGTTGTTGTGCCGAAAAAAGCACTCATTACAGGGGTTACCGGACAGGACGGAGCCTACCTTGCGGAATTCCTTCTTGAGAAGGGGTATGAGGTTCATGGAATCAGACGCCGGGCCTCTTCCTTCAATACGGAACGCATAGACCATCTTTATCGGGGACAGCATCAGCAAGACCAGAAATTCATCCTGCATTATGGGGATTTGACTGATTCCACGAATCTGATCCGGATCGTACAGCAGGTCCAGCCGGACGAGATCTATAATCTGGGGGCCCAGAGTCACGTGGCGGTCTCTTTTGAAAGTCCGGAGTACACCGCCAATTGCGATGCCCTCGGACCGTTGAGGCTTCTGGAAGCAATCCGCATTCTGGGGCTTGAGAAGAAGACCAGACTGTATCAGGCTTCAACCTCCGAGCTATATGGGCTGGTTCGGGAATGCCCTCAGAACGAGCTGACACCCTTTCATCCCCGATCCCCCTATGGGGTCGCCAAACTCTACGCCTATTGGATCATCCGGAATTATCGGGAGGCCTATGGGATCTATGCCTGCAATGGGATTCTCTTTAATCATGAGTCGCCGATTCGTGGGGAAACCTTTGTAACGCGGAAAATCACCCGGGCCCTCGCGCGAATTTCACTGGGACTACAGGACCAGCTGTATCTTGGGAATCTGGATGCCCGCCGCGACTGGGGACATGCCCGCGACTATGTGGAAATGCAGTGGCTAATGCTGCAGCAGGACCACCCGGAAGATTATGTGATTGCGACTGGCATTCAGCATTCGGTCCGGGATTTTGTGAACCTCGCCTGCAAACATCTGGGGCTAACCATTGAATGGCGCGGCGAAGGGATTCATGAACGGGGAGTTGATCCCGCTTCAGGGAAGACGATGATCGCGATCGACCCACAGTATTTTCGCCCCTCAGAAGTGGACACGCTGCAGGGGGATGCGTCGAAGGCCCGGGAGAAACTTGGCTGGGTTCCCAAGACATCGTTTGAAGAGCTTGTGCGGGAGATGGTCGAATCCGATCTGGAGACCGCAAAGCGAGACACCCTGATCCGAGACTCGGGATTCAAAGCTTTCGATTATTACGAGTAAGCCACGGGGTGGTCAGAAGGTGAGGGGCCTGTTGAAAAGATTTGCCGGACGTCCTCTCTTCTGGATCTCCGATCGTTCGGGGAACACGAAAACTCCGGCATCGTCTTGAGTTTATTCCGTCTCAAGTCGATCCCGGAGTTCAATCAGATCTCACGGAAAAAACGATCTCCGACTTATTGCGGAGCCGGTTCCGATTCAGGCTTCGGAGCATCCGCTGCGGGTTCGGCGGGTTTCTCCGCAGGCTTGTCTCCCCCCTCAGGCTTTTCTGCGTCAGCCGGTTTCTCCCCGGAGGGTTCCTTCGCTGGTTGATCTGGTGTCGGCGCCTTCGCCTCTCCTGCACCATCAGCCTTCTTTTCTTCCTTCTCGGCTGGAGCAGGTTCGCCCTTCGACTCGGCCTGGTCCTTCATCGCGGGAGCACTCTCAGCAGAGGGGGCGTCTGATGGAGTCGCCGTTTCTGGTGTGGTGTCCGATGATGGAGTTGCAGCGTCATCAGCGGGCTTCTCCTTATTCTCATCAGTCTCGTCCGATTTTTCCGGAGTAACTTCCTGAACAAGGTCTTCCCGCTTGAGTTTCAGCCGCTCAAACGCATCCTCAGAGATGACGTAATACCAATCCGCAAAGCGGGCATTCAGTTCGGCCACACGCTTCTGGCCTGCTGCCAGATCCTCGTCATACTTCTTCTTTTGGGCTTCGTAGGCTTCTTTCTGGAGCTCATATTCCTTCAGAGCCTTTTCATACTCTTTCTGAGGATCGGGCTTGTCTGCATCAGCAGCTTTCTCTTCAGTCGGTTTTTCAGCGTCCTTGGCCTCTTC
This sequence comes from uncultured Planctomicrobium sp., assembly GCA_938015865.1. GTDB lineage: Bacteria > Planctomycetota > Planctomycetia > Planctomycetales > Planctomycetaceae > Planctomicrobium. The sequence goes on along the minus strand of CALLWY010000251.1, from coordinate 15,970 downwards.
GGAGGGGGCCTGTTCAGCAGCTTCCTGTTTTTCTTCTTTCGCGTCTTTCTTCTCGGCCGCGTCCTGAGAAGTGTTCTTCGATTTTTCTGCTTCCGCTTTTTCTACTTCAGCGGGCTTCTCTGGAGCGACGGGAGGAGTCGGTTCCGGCCCCAGCAGGCTCTTGTCGAAGTAAGCCATGACGAACAGATAGCGGCTCTTCTTTTGACCTGGCTTCAGGGAATCGGAGTTCTCCTCTTTTTTCTCGTCCTTCTCTTCTTTTTTCTCTTCGTCTTTCTTCTCGCCCTCAGCTGATTGAGCTGGATCGGCGGCAGCCTCTTCTTTTTCGAGTTCTTTGGCTTCCTCTGTGGGGCTGGGTTCTCCACCGACTTCAATGTCGACTTCGCTTCCGATGAATTCCTCGCCGAATCCGAGTTCGTACAGGACTCCATCACTGGTGCCGACGTTCACCTTTCCTTCGTTATAAACGAATCGTCCTCCGGCGAGGAAAATTCCTTTTCGCTGGAGATCGAGCTGGTCGAACTGGTTCAGGGCAAAGCCTTCCCCTTGTGATTTGAGGCCAGCGATGAGCGCCGCAGGCTTCTTGCGAACTCCGACGATTTTCAGGTCTCTCAGAGAGCGAACCAGTGCCCCGACATTAGATTCATTGACCTTTTCCTTCTGGGCATCGAGCCCTTCCAGTGTCCATGGATCTGTGTCGGACTTGCGGCTGAGGGCGTCGGTTCCGCCACGAATCAGGCGTCCCTGCACTTCGTCAACGTAGTCACGGTTGATGATCAACTCGCGGACATCGTCAGGATTGACCTCGAGAATGTCCTTTTCGATCCAGTCGGAAAACTTCGTTGACACCCGAAAGTTCCCGAGGTCCGCTGTGTAGATTCGGTCTTCATCCGCACGGCGGACATAGTAGATGGAGTCAGAGTTCGGGGCCTTGTTTCCGACGATGAAGTCCACAAGGACGTCATTCCCCTGATACAGGGTGATTCGGTCGCCGCGTCCTTCCGTTCCTGCCAGATCGTCGTCGAGCGGGTCCAGAACCTTGTAGCGTTTGTGGGCTGCCTTGGTCCGTTCGACAAGAGCTTCACGGATTACACCGATCATGGAAGCGGCCGTCTTGGAAAGCATTTCCTTTCCATCGGCGGGGTAGTTGTGATGAGAGGGAATTTGCCAGAGTCCATCCCGGTTTTCGACTTTGAAGACCTCTGTCTTACCGGTGGCTTCGTTGTAGGCGGCCACTCTCAGGCCGGTGGCTTCCTGTGGATCGGTGAACTTCGGATAGAACATATCACCGACATCGCTGAAGTCGGCGATATCGACAGGCTTGCTCGAATAGTAGGTTCCCGCGGCGACCGCAACGGAGACCGCTGCTGCTGCCACAAAAAGGAGGGTCTTAACGGATTGATTCATTTCAGGGATCCCGTGGGTGATCAAATCGGATCACCGGTGAATGTCACAATCGAATCTAGGTTTCAAAACGAAGAAGGAACAGGACGACTCTTAATTACGGCGTCGATCGTCTGAAATCCCTTTCCGCTCATCCATCAGCCGGGAGATCACCACGATGATTCCCAGAATAATGGCGGGGAGTGGTGGAAGCAGGACCGCCCGCTGCCAGATGCTGCGTTCGATCTGACGGATCTGCTGTTCCGTCTGTGTCTTCACCTTACGGACAACCTCGTTTTTCTCCCGTTCAATTTCCTTTTCCCGCTGGGTCAGCTTGCGCTGCTCCACTTCCGAGGCGTTCTGCAGACGAATCTGAAGGGTCTGGGCGTCGACATTCCCTTTTTCGAGGTCCGCCCGAAGATCATCAAGAACCTTCTTGAGCCGTTCGTTGGCTTCGGTCAGTTCTTTCTGGGCTGCTTCGTCGGCCTTGGTGATCTCGTTACGTCGGGCGATTTCAAATTGACGCTTGCGATCCTCCAGCACCTTCAGCGTCCGGTGCTGTTCCCGCCGCTTGCGCAGTTCGATATAGCGCTCGTCTCCGGCGAGGGTGTCGACGCAGTTCAGAACGAACAGGACGTTATCAATCTTCAGGTCAAGCAGCTGTTGCTGCCAGACCTGGAACATGTTGTCGTGAACGATGTCGACGTCGAAAACGACGATCGCGTTGACCTTCTTCTGCCCCTCCTTCCCGGTGATACGGGCGGCGGTCACATAAGAGGTGTCCTCCAGTCGGTGTGGAAGGTTTTCGAGGTCATACATCCGTCCCCCCAGAAAGCCCGGACGGGTAATCTGGGACCAGTCGTTGGTTCCGGCCGTCCCTTTTCGAGACTTGATCAGCCATTCGACGTTGACGGAATCGTATTGCTGGGAAATGTATCCGGGAGAAAAGGTGATCAGTTCCTGCAGTCCGGATGTAATCGGGTTCTCGCTGTTAATGCAGCTTTGAGCATCGTGGAAGATGATTTCCGGCGGGAAGGTTTCTGCAAATCGGGGGTGAGGATTGTTAATGTCGAAGAGGCTCTTGCGAACATCCCATTTGATTCCGAGTGCGCGGAGCAGGGAGGTGGCCTCTCCCCCATCCGCCTTCGGCTCAGACCGGTTCTGCATCCCCAGCATTCCCATCATCCCCCCCTGTGGGTTGGGCTTGGGTTCTAGAGGAGCCCAGACAATTCCGCTGGCGTGATTGCTGGGGCCAAAGATCGGCGCCGGGTCATCGAAGATGAGAATTGGCTTCCCGGATTCCACATACTCAACGAGGTTCTCCATCTGTGGCTGAGTCAGCGACGATGGAAGAATGGCAATCAGGACGTCCATTTCCGTCGTGATTGGGGAAGACGGATCAACTTCCTTGACGTCGTATTGCTTCTTGAGTTCCTGAACGATCTGCCATTCCGGAAGCTGACGGAATGTCTGCATATCCATCCCTCCAGTCGCTTTGGCGTCGGTGTTCAGGATGCCGACAACTCGGCGTTTCTCGTTGGCAACCGTTCCGACAGAACGGGTTAGTTCATATTCAATCGGGGTCCCGCGGTCGAAGAAGGGGATCAGCACGGTATCGAAGCCGCTGGTCATGATGACCCCCATGTAAATGTCATTGAGCGAGTATCGCCCTCCGGATTCGCTCTGGATGGAACGGGGCTGGATGCCGAGCGCTTCCGCCTGTTCGGCAGCGCCGCTGAATGGTTCCACGTCGACGATGCGAACCTGAACGTTGCGTCCGCCGCGCTTGTCGTATTCGTTCAGCTTGTTCACAAGGTCTTTGCGAATCGCCACGAAATCCTGCGGAACATCAGTCGACAGGAAGGCCTGAATCGTCACCGGCCGGTCTTTGGGAATGTTCTTGAGGACTTCAATCGTTGTCGGAGAGAGTGTGTGAAGCCGTTCAGATGTGGAATCGATACTGCCCCCCGCTGTGGCCAGGGAATAGGTCAGGCACAACAGGGCAATCGCCAGACAGGCGACGCGGGCGATGTACTGCCCAGCCATGTTTTTGGCATCTTTCCCACCCGCCCAGTGTCGACGGCCGATCATCACTGCGTTCAGATACAGGAAGAAGGCAGCCAGTCCGACAAAGTAGAAGATCCCCCCGTAAGTCACCTTCCCGGACGTAAATCCCTGCAGGTGACCGGCAACCCCGAGCGGATCATTGATTCCCATCCGGTCCCGCAGGAACTGGTGGACTCCGGGGATCTGGTCGATGAAAACAGGGATGGCACAGATGGCAGCTCCCAGAACGAAGGCCACGGTGGCACTGCTTGTGAGAACAGAGGCGAACATCCCTGCGGCGAGGAGCGCTGCTCCTGCCAGCCAGTATCCCAGATAGGTTGTTGCAATCAGTCCCCAGTCCGGGTCCCCCAGCCAGGCCAGCACCAACCCGTGAGTCAGTGAGAACGCCAGAGCCACGGTGTAGACCGCCAGCACTGCGAGGTACTTTCCGAGAAGAATCTCGAAGTCTTTTGCAGGGAGTGTAAAGAGGAGTTCGTCGGTCCCGAGTTTCCGTTCGTCGGACCAGGCGGTCATGGTGATCGCCGGGACGATAAACAACAGCAGCAGGGGAAACCGGCTGTTAAGCTGGTCGAGATTCGCCAGGTTGTTTGCGAAGAACTGGTCGTTGAACGCCAGAAAGGCTCCCGCAACGACGAACACGACGATGAACAGGTAACCCAGCATCCCTGAGAAATAGCTCGCAACGTTTCGCTTGAAAACAGCCAGCACGACGTGACTTCGCATTGTGAATTCTTCTGAGAGTGAGTGGGTGGTTTCAATTCAGGGAGCTGTCAGGCAGTCTCTGCAGCTCACCTCCGGGCAAAGAACAATGAATGAGGAACTGACACACTTCAGGCAGACAGTGGGCCGCCCGTCAGCTCCCGGAATCGCGACTCCAGATCAGAGGCTGATCCCTTCATCTGGTCGACTGGACCATCCAGAATCACGCGGCCGCGGTTGATCAGAATGACCCGACTGCAGACCGCTTCCACTTCCGACAGAATATGAGTGGAGAGAAGAATTGTTTTCGTCTTGCCCAGCTCAAGAATCAGTTCGCGAACCTGAAATGTCTGATTAGGGTCCAGTCCGCTGGTGGGCTCGTCGAGGATCAGAACCTGTGGGTCATGCAGAAGTGCCTGTGCCATTCCGACCCGTTGCCGATAACCTCGAGACAACTTGCTGATCGGCTTGCCCCAGACATCCTCCAGAGAACAACGTTTCGCAACGTATTCGAGGCGATTCTTTAGCTGCGAGGTGCTCATCCCGCGGGCCTGTCCCACATATTTCAACAGGCTTTGGGGAGTCATTTCGTTGTACAGCGGCCCATTTTCCGGGAGGTATCCAACCAGTCGACTCCCTTCAATGCGGTCCTTCGACATATCAAACCCGCCAATGCGGGCGACCCCTTCGCTGGGAGAGAGGAATCCGGTCAGGAGTTTCATGGTGGTGGACTTGCCAGCACCGTTGGGCCCCAGAAACGCAGCCACCTGCTGGGAGGGGACGGAGAACGTCACATTCTGCGTTGCAACGAACGGCCCATAGAACTTGCTTAGGCCATCGGCCTCAATCATCGCCGATGGAGGCGTGCATTCCGTCATGAACTCGCATCCTTGATAGTCGTACCGCTGATACTGGTTGCCAGCCTGCCAGGTTGGCCGCTTCGAAGGTTCGATGTGTCGCCCAGATTACCGGGGCATCCACCTGCTGAACACCCTGCGCAAAAAAATGGCCACTTCGTGCGTGTTCGACCATTTCGTCCAGTCCCGTTCTCAGGTCTCCTCAACAGGTCCGCCAGACCCTCATTGCGAGCGGTCTGACCTGATCCCGAACTAGAGGAAGCCACGAACGGATGTGGGCGACTCTCAGACTACGGTTTTGTATATGAATAGCGCCTGAGCCTGTGGAGTCAAGTCTTCCAACGAGAACAGATTGCGTGAGAATCCGGGAACCAGGGCAGGGGCATCAGGGAGACGTGGACCTCTCTCGTTCGAAACGACTTCGTGCCGCTTTCCGCAGACGAAAATACGATGAGTTTCGGAGAAAAATGCGGTTACCGCGCCCATTCGGGGAGGTCATTTTCTTCAGCCGGAACGGACTGCGACGCGGTGCGGGCAGACGAATTGGAAGCGGGATCTGTACTCTCTGCCAGACGGATTCTCGCACGGACTGGAGCGAGAGGAGGAAGAGACTGCGTTTCCGATGTCTGGGGCGAAGTTGCGTTCTTAACTGCTGCGACCTGTTCCCGTCTCGCACGGGCCAAAGCTCCGACATCGACCACTTTCCCGTGATTGGGCATGGTCCAGAGAGGAGCGTGCTTCGCGAGAGCCGGAGAATTCACTTCTGGATTGCGAATTTCCATCGCCATCTTCATCTGGGCATCAGGCCATTCCAGAGAGATCTGAAGCGGAAGCTGCACGTTTCCTTCGACGGTCGTGTATTTGTCCATCCGTGCCCGGGCGACCACTTTTCCTCCCGGAAGTCGAAGGATGTGCTCACTGATGTGTCCTCGCACCAGATTGACTCTCACAACCCGTTCAACATCCTGACCGAGCGGAGATTGTCGGGTGGCGACGAGGTCCACATATCCGTTTTCAACATTCGGGCGTTTGAGGACGAACTCGTCCGGATCAAGAGGGATAACTCCGAAGACCTCCATCAGCCAGTCGGGATGAATGTGGACCGGCATTTCCAGTTCTTCGATCGCAATGGCAACATCGTCGTGGCTGGCGGTCATCACTTCTGGATTCTCTTTGGTCCAGATCCAGAATCGCTCCTCATTGGACCCGATATCCAGCTCCTGCCCGCCAGAAAGGGGATGTGACACCAGAAGCCGAAAGTTGCGGGGTGTCTGCACCGCAATGGAAGCGGGGAGGGCGACGGGAATCCCGTCGACGTGCAGTTTGACAGTGCTGGACCGCCATGAGGAGAGGCCGGGATAGCCGTTGCCTCCCAGAATATTCGTGTTCAGATGCTGGACGATCTCCTCTTTGCTGGCATCCAGATTCAGAACGGCTGTCTTCTGGAACCGCCATTTGGGAAGAGAGCATCCCAGCGTTGCCAACAGTAGTGCGAAAGTGCAGAAGCGGACAAGACGGGCGTTCACCCACCCGGAACGATCTGTTCTGATCGGCTTTGTGGGCGCGGAGTGGGTGAAGTGGTCCAGAATCATGCAGCCTCCCACTGGGTGGAGAGTTGGTGATCCAGAATGACCCTCAACTGAGCCATTTCCGCTTCAGAAATGTGCTGGTCCCGGATTTCCCATGGGCCTTCCCCACGGCTTCCTGACAGCTCCAGATACTCGACCCCATCCCGTTCGTGGGCTCCATCCAGCCTCAGACGTCGCCGTTGAAGAAGATAGAGTGCCAGCACGTAACAGAGTTTCTCCTGCTGGGGGTTTTGCCCTTCGGTCAGTTGTTCGAAGTAGCGGAGCAGTGTTTCCGGATCGGAGGTGGAAACCTGTCTGGCAGCAGGTACAGGAACCCGACATTTCCAGAACCCGACCGCATTCTCCGGAAGCCCCTTCCAGCCAGCCTCGCTGAAGTCCAGACGCTCCTGCTGGCCATTCTTTTCAATTAGAACCGAATAGCACACGGACCCTGGAACAAGCGGTTCCCCTGTTCCTGCGCACGTCTTGCTGATCGGTCGGAATCGATAGTCCATAATGGCAACGTGAGACGAAGAAGTGGAGGAGAAATCGGGGGAATGCAGTGACCTGTTAGTGATTTGCTGGTCCCGGTTCGATTTCCCGGCAGCCAGCTGGCACAGCAATCAAAAGGAATGCAACTCTGGCAAAAAGGGTCGGATGCTACCTGCAATCGTTCAATTGGCTCAAGATGAGTTGAAATCGGGGAGAAGTTACGGCTGTCTGGCGAATTTGGGAGGGAATTGAGGCAGGTTCAGGCTCGATTTCCTGTCCAAGTTTGGCCATTGCAGTGAACAAATAGTCCGTAGATCGCCCTCTTTCGTATATCGGGTCGATCGGTGTGGAGCATTCGGGACCCCTGATTTTTGCGATTGCCTGCAGGCGATCCTGCCGGAAAGCCTTGAACGAGCTATAATTCTGTTTTCGTTTGACATTTCACCTTCGGTGGCGGCCCCATGACAGAAGATGCACACGATCTCCAGGGACTCAGCACGCTGGACGATGCGCTCCGCCAGCTCCGCGCGGGAAAACCGATCGTGGTTCTGGATGCCCAGGATCGGGAGAATGAAGGAGATCTGATTTGCGCCGCGGAGTTCATTACACCGGATCTGGTCGATTTCATGCTTCGACAGGGGGCAGGGCTCCTTTGCGCTCCGATGTCTCAGGAGGTCGCAGACCGGCTTCACCTTGCTCCGATCGTAGACCGTGAAGCTAACACGACTCCGCACCAGACCCCCTTCCTGATTCCCGTCGATCACCGAGAAAGCGGAACGGGAGTGAGTGCCGAAGCCCGTGCAAAGACCATTCGGGCGCTGGCGGACCCCCAGTCCCAGCCACGGGATTTCGTGAGACCGGGGCATATTTCCCCGCTACTGGCCCGGGAAGGGGGATTGCTCCGTCGGGCAGGGCATACCGAAGCAACCGTTGACCTCATGCGGCTGGCCGGGCTGACCCCGGTCGGATGTCTCATCGAAGTCTGTAGTCGTCGCGGGTCGGGAATGGCGGATATCGGAGAACTTCGGGACCTCTGCCAGGAGTTCGATTTGCCGATGATCTCCATCGCCCAGATTATCCAGCACCGCCGCATCCGCGAAAATCTCATTCATCGGGAAGTTGAGGTAGTCATCCCGACCGAAGAATTCGGAAGTCCGACCTTCATCTCGTACCGGGTTGACCATGACGAACAGGAGCCACTGGCCATTGTCTGGGGAGACCTGAGCGCTCACCCAGCTCCGCTTGTCCGAATGCACTCCTCCTGCTTTACGGGAGATATTCTCGGATCACTCCGATGTGACTGCGGAGACCAGCTTCATATGGCCATGCGCATGATCGTGAATGAAGGCTGTGGAGCCGTGGTCTATCTGCCGCAGGAGGGGAGAGGAATTGGACTCTCTGCCAAGTTGAAAGCCTACCGGTTGCAGGATCAGGGACTTGATACCGTCGAAGCCAATCACCGTCTCGGATTCAAGGCGGACCTGCGCGATTACATGGTAGGTCTCCAGATTCTGAAAGACCTTGGTCTGAGACAGGTTCGTCTTCTGACCAACAATCCCAAGAAGACCGCAGCCTTTGAAGAATGGGTTGACCTGAAAGTGGTCGAGCAGGTGCCGATCATTGCTCCACCACACGAAAAGCGGAGCAAGTACATGGAGACGAAGCGGGCCAAAATGGGGCACATTCTTCCCCCTTCAGGCTCCGCCCCCTGATCAGAGAATGCGAACAGGCGTCAACGTATCCTGTTAAACCTATCCGGAAACAAGGCGAGCCGGTTCTTCTTTGAACCGGCTCGTTTCGTTTGAGACCCTTGTCAGTCTACGACGGGAGCACTTCCGGATTTCGGACATTTTCTGGAATTTCGCCTGTCAGAGCAGCGACAATCTGTCTCGCCACCCGCTCCCGAAGTTCCGTCAGCGATTCTTCGGAGACAAACGCAGCATGCGGGGTTGCGATGACCCGCTCATCGCTGTACAGCGGGTGGTTCAGATCGGGGGGTTCCGGCTCGAAAACATCCAGTCCTGCTCCCGAGATCTTTCCAGACTGAATCGCTTCGTACAACGCATTTGCATCGATCAACGGACCGCGGGCTGTGTTAATGATCACAGCTCCGTCCTTCATTCGGGCAAAGGTCTCCGCATTGAAGGTATGCCGGTTTTCCTGCGTCAGCGGAGCGTGAAGGGAGATGTAATCAGAGGTCTCCAAAAGCTCATCCAGCGAGACCATCTTCACTCCCGTTCCGTAGTCATTGCCCGATGGTGAGTAAGCAATGACATTGAGCTGCAGGCCTTTGGCCCGTTCAGCAAGAAGTTGGGCCGTTCGACCGAACCCGAAGAGACCGAGCGTCCGGCCACGGAGTCGATGCATCGTCGGACCGGCTCGCAGGTTGTATTCCTTCTGCTTGATCCGATGATGAAAAAAGCCGATATCCCGGGTCACTGCCAGAAGCAATCCGAGGGCATGGTCGGCCACTTCTTCGACACAATAATCAGGGATGTTCGTGACAATAATCCCCTTGGATGTGGCGGTGGGGATATCAATGTTGTCGAGGCCGATGCCCATCCGGCAGATCATCCGGCACGATCGGGCGGCCTGAATGACTTTGGGAGTGACCTTTGCCCAGCAAGTCGCAATGACATCCACATTTTCTGCCAGCCGTGCGAGCGTTAACTCGGATTCATCCGGAGCGTCGATGATCTCCACATCATAAGGCTTGAGAATACGCTGTTCGATGTCGATCCCGGGCCAGGGATGATCTGTGATCAGGACCTGATGCTGTGCCATATTGACCGTCTTGTTGGAAGGGAAATCAATTCTTCATGCGAACAAGCCACAACGTTCTCAAGCCGTCCTGTTCTGCTGTCTCAGCAGAGCGACTGCTCATCGGGGGGTGATCGCGCTATTAATCTGACAAAGACGGACCGCTTTCGCGAGTGAAAGCTGATGTCCTTTTTCTTCCGGGGCGAGTCGGAACCATCGAAACAGCAATCGGGCCGATTCGAATTCATCCGGTCCGGTAATTCGCGAACGGTCCGGAGTTGAGGTGAATTCGCCGGAACGGGCCCGCAGAATTGCTGCTGTCGCTCTCTTTTCGTCGTCGTTGCGAGGACGCGGGATGACGTCGATGACACATCCACGGGCCACCAACAGCCACCATTCTCGCTGATCCAGACTCGACCGGATCGGATAGATGAAATTGGCCTTTGCCGTCCAGTCGTGGAACCGCCGGAGATGCTGATTGATGCGGGTAAGTGCCTGAAGACGGTCGCGCAGGATCGCTGCCTTTTCGTAGCGTCGGTGTTGAACCTCCTCCTGCATGGACGCTGTCAGCTCGGAAAAGACCTCTTCCGCTGTTCCGTTCAGAAAACGCTTCGCCTGCTGGATTTTCCTTGCGTAAGCTGTCTTCGTGCAGGTCCCGAGACAGGGGGCAAGGCAGGTCCCCAGCTCCGCCCGGAGGCAAGGGGTAAAGTGTTCCGATCCGGGGGAAGGATCGTGCCCTTTGAACGAGATCGGTGTTTCCCGGGGACAGTCCCGCAGCTGGAAGTGATGATTCAGTTCTCCGACCGCGCGGCGAAGAAATTTTGTTAGTGGGAGTGGTCCCCAGACTCCTCCATGGTGACGGGGAAGGTGCGGTGAAAGTGAAAATGCGGGAGCAGGCTGGTCGAGGAGTGTCAGATATCCGAGCTTCATCCCGGTAGGGTGCCCCTGAACATTGAAATTGGGGCGAAACTGCCGAATCAGTTCGCGTTCGCGCAGCCGGGCGATCAACTCATGTGCCACCGGTTGCCAGATCAGGGTGGTCGAACGAAAGGCGATTCGTCTCTGTTTCGCCTTTGAGGTTCGGGAGAGAAAATAGGATTGGAGTCGCTTTTTCAGACTTCGGGACATCCCGACATAAATCAGTTGTCCCTCTCCGGTCACCATTCCGTACACACCGGGTTGATCCGGGCAGTGTTCCCGCAGTCGGCCGCGAATGTCCCGTTTAACCCCCGTGAGCGGGAGAGTTTTCGCTTCTCCGATGAGTGAGGAATATCTGCTGCTGGCGAAGAGATCCGGCAGGGAAGATGGCGAAGTGACACTCACTCGTTTGTGCTTCATGGGGAATCACTTCTGTCAATCCGTTCGTTGGGAGGGAGGCGCCGCTGCGCCCCATGTCGGCCAATTCGGGATTGATCTTGACCTTAATTCAAAATTTTCTGTAAATCCCCTTCGCCCGAATCTCGGGGCACCCTGCGGAAGGTCCGTCATCAAGGGTGTTCTAGTCAAAAATTCCTTTGGTGGAGAGCCCAGATTATGAGTGAACGGATTCACTCCTCGCAGCCCTCAACTGTGAACAAATCCCGGAAAAAACTGATTTCAGCGGTCCTCGGAACGCTGTGTCTCCTGGGAATTGCCGGTGTGGGGCTTCAGTTTTTCCGGGCTCAGCCAGCTGCGTCGCAGACCGCCGGAGCAGAGACCGGAAAGGCGACTCTTTCGCCCAGTGCAAATACTCCCAGTCGTCCCATGGCGAAGGTGAATGGCCAGTCCATCAACTACGATGTCCTTGCGCGTGAGTGCGTTGCTCGGCACGGGGTCGAGGTGCTCGATTCGCTGATTAACCGCCTGATCATTCAGCAGGAATGTGAAGCCCGTGGCATCACGGTCACGGCAGCGGAAGTCGAAGCCGAAGTCGTCAAGACCGCTGAAAAGTTCAAACTCCCGGTTGATACCTGGTACAAGATGCTGGAGGCGGAGCGGAAGTTGACTCCGGAGCAGTATCATCAGGATGTGATCTGGCCGATGCTCGCTCTGCGAAAACTGGCAGGGCAGGAAATCATCATTACCGAAGAGGACATGAAGAAAGGCTTTGAAAGCAACTATGGTCCTCGTGTGAAGGCCAGAATGATTCTGGTGAGTGGGAATATTCGTCACGCAGGGATGATCTGGGAAAAGTGCAAGGAGAATCCCGACGACTTCGATCGACTGGCCCGCGAATACTCTGCTGATCCCAATACACGTCCGTTGGGTGGGGTGATTCCTCCCATCCGACGCCATGGTGACAATCCCAAGGTGGAAGAGCAGGCATTCCGTATGAAAGTCGGTGAAATTTCACCGGTGATTCAGCTTCCGGATGTGGAGAACCGGTACATCATCCTGAAGTGCGAAGGCTTCACCGAGCCGGTGGTGACCGATATCAAGGAGGTCTGGGACGACCTCTATCAGCAGCTCGTCGAGGAGCGGACACAGCAGGCGGTGGCAAAGGTCTTTTCCGAAATCAAGGATCGGGCACGTGTCGACAACTTCCTGACGAACAAGTCGACGGGAGGAAAGACCGTTCAACCTGTCAGCGGCGTTTCCTCTCCGATCCAGCGCGTTCAGCCCGCTTCGGCAGCAGCGGAGCCTGCACCACGTCGTTAAGAACATCCAACGATTTTCGAGTCAGACTGCGACGCCGTCCTTTTCCTGAGGACGGCGTTTTTTATTGTCCACATCTGTGTTTTTCGACGACCTGTCGTAGAATCTGCTCGAGCGCAACAGACTGTGCAGTCAAATCGTGGTGGGTTTCCACCCAGGATCGCGCGGAGGGAGCGTCAAACGGTTCTGGCCGCCCCTTCCAGCAACGACGGACATAATCCGTCAGCGTTTCAAGATTCCCCTGTCCACAAAAACCAGCTTTGGAATTTGCCAGCATCTCCGACTCGACATTCAGCGAAGCGACCGGGACTCCGCTGGCAGCCGCCTGCAAGAACGTATTGGGGAAACCCTCCTGACGGGATGTATTCAGCAGAGCAGCCGCCCGCTGCATGACGGCGGGCATCTCAGGAAAAGAAACTCGTTCGATGATGTGAAGGTTCGGGGGAGCCGACTGGCGAACCTGCCGTTCCACGACATCATCCCGGCGATTCAGGATCATCAGGTAATCGACTTCCGGCGTTCGGCGGGCGATTTCAACCGCCACGGCCGGGCATTTGTGAAAATCCTCTGCGCGACCGACCCAAAGGACATATCGCTGCAGGCCATGTGTAATGGTTTCAATGTTGTCCCGATGACGATGTTGATCCCACCATTCGAGGTCAATCGGATTCCTGAGCAGTGTGGCATCACGACCGAAACGCTTGGCCTGTTTCTGTTGCCATTCTGTCTGGCAGAGAATGTGATCGGCGTGATCGATGATCCACCGGCAGACGTCCGCGTGGTCATGGTATTTGCTGACAAACGGGTTGCCAGACAAATAACGCTCATCCAGATCCCCATCGGAGCTGAGAAAGAGAACCGCGGGACGTCCGGTAGCATGTGCACTGGAGATGACCCGAGCCGAATTTCCCTGCACGCCGAACGTCAGAAAGACATCCGAGGGAATTTGCTGATAGAACGCCATTGGAGCGAGCAGGTCTTCGTGTCGTCGCTTCCATCGGGACCAGCCAGCCACCGCCAGAGTGGCCAGATCGCTGATTCGGGGATGTTTCCATTCGATATAAGGAAACCGTGAGCACCGGCGCAGTCGCAGGGCGAGAGACTCCTTGGCGGCGTACCAGCGATCGAGTAGGAGCCGAAGTTGAACCCGATTGTACTCGGTCCTTCTCAGTGGCTCAGAGTGTCGAACAGCGAAGGAGACCTCGCAGTCCGGGCGACGGGCCAGTCCCTGAGCCAGCGTCCACGCACGTGTCTCAATCCCGCCGATCGGACCGGGGATTTCCGGATCGATCGCTGGGTATGCATTCAATGCCACGATGCAGGTTCGCAGTGTCATGGTCGTCTGATCGGCCGGGTTGTTCCAAATCCGGTGTGCGCGGGTGAGCTGTCGGGCTGGAGAACGGTCCTGCTGAAATGAGCCTCCTGCGCTGTTGCAAAGCGAATTCCAGAAAGGAATTGACAGTCTGGCATTGAAAGTTTGTCCGGTCGCTTCAAGTCAACGTGGAAACTCAGCATACTGGGAACCCTGATGACAGGGGAATCTCGCAGCGATGAAAAAAGCTGTTCCTTAGAACGCTGGGAAAACGTCGAGGCCTCAATTTCAGTCCTGTTTCCGATCCTTTGAGACGATTGAGTCCGGTATGCTTGTCTGGCGGGTGATCATCTCTGCCATCCTGATTCCATTGTTGATCGGGATTTTCTATCTGGATGCAAAAGTTGGAGAGCCGGCCTGGTTTCTGCTGGGGCTTGTGCAACTGCTGGGATTTCGCAGTGTCTGGGAACTGACCGAACTTCTGAAAGGGCGTTTCCCGAGGATTCAGGCTTCGGTTCTTTACCCTTGTGTCTCGATGATTCTTTTGGGGAGCTGGTTCCCGCACCTGCAGCAACCGGCCCCGAGCCATCTCGATCTGACTCCGCTGGCTCTGGCGATGTGCTTTGCTGTGATGGCGCTGTTTGCTGTTCAGGCACTTAGATTCAGGGAACCGGGGGCCAGCGTGGAAACACTGGCCACGGAGCTGCTGATCGTGACCTATGTTGGTCTGTTACTGGCAATGATGTCGCAGCTGCGCTGGGTGGCCGGTCAGGAAGCAGGATATCTGGTGATCGGCTCGCTGTTGATCTGCGGGAAAGGGGGCGACATTGGGGCCTACTTTTTCGGGAAACGCTGGGGGAAACGGCCGATGGCCCCGTTGCTCAGCCCAAAGAAAACCTGGGAAGGGGCACTGGGAGCACTGGTGGGGGCCGCTCTGGGCGGGTGGCTCTGGCTTCGGTTCGCAACCCCAATGATTGTTCCCGGCGCAAGTCCCCCTGCATGGTATTACGCCGTCGTTTATGGAGTGTTCATCGGCGTGGCGGGGATGGTGGGTGACCTTTGTGAATCACTCCTGAAGCGGGATGTCGGTCGGAAAGACTCCGCAGCCCTGTTCCCCGGCTTTGGGGGTATTCTGGACATGCTGGATAGTGTTCTTTATGCAGGACCGGTGGCGCTGTTACTTTGGAAGGTCCTCCCTCTGGCGACCTGGATGAAGTGACTGCGAGCGACAGAATCACCTGAGCAGATGCCGCAGATTCCAGATCACCCCGGCAAAAGTTCTTCCAGGACACGGGCAAAAGCTCCGTAGGGGCCCGGCCCTGCCAGAATCATCCGGACTTCCAGCGGGCGGGGAAGTGGATTGAGAAACTCGATGATCGTCGAGCAGAGGACCTCGGCAGCCCGGTCCATCGGAAACCCGAAAATTCCGGTGCTGATTGCAGGGAACGCAATGGACCGGCAGTCATTTTTGATGGCGAGTTCCAGGCATGTCTGGCACGCAGACCGAAGCTGTTCTGCTTCCCCGTGCCGTCCCCCTTGCCAGCGCGGTCCCACTGCATGGAACACCCATTTCGCCGGAAGAAGCCCTGCTCCTGTTGCTACGGCAGATCCTGTGGGGCACCCTTCGGGGTAGAGACGGGTACTTTCCTCGTGGATCGTCGGACCTCCAGCGCGGTGAACGGCTCCGTCCACTCCGCCTCCAATGACCAGAGCAGAATTGGCTGCATTGACAATGGCATCCACCGCTTCGCGGGTGATGTCACCCTGCTTCAACTCAAACAGGCTCTCTCCGATCCGTCGCAACATTCAGGCGTCTTTCCAGTACGATCAATACGCATTCACGATCGAAGTCAACGCGGGTGGCCAGGAACAAAAGCGGACCGACATCCAGAGATGCCGATCCGCGTACAGTTCATTTTCCCCGAAACACGAACCTCACCCAATTGGGAGTGTCTTGCTTCTGGAACGCATCTCATGAACGTATGGCGATCCAGAGGTGGAAACACTGTATTTGAGCAAGAAAGTGACCGGTACATTCCCCTGAGGTAGGGGCTAGTGAGCGTGATCGTGATGGTGATCGTCCTTATCTACATGAACATTGACGACGGGAGCGGGGGTCGTTACGTTGACGACGGGAGCGGTGGCATCCACGTGAACGGTCGGAGGCGGCGGCGTTACGTTAACGGTCGGCGGGGGCGTGG
>CALLWY010000250.1 GCA_938015865.1 uncultured Planctomicrobium sp. | reverse complement strand
GAGCGGAGTTCCCCGCCAAGTACCGGGAGCTGTTGATTGCAACGGGCTGCATGGATGCCGAAGAGGCGGTGAAGTCGACGCTGGGATTCGATCTGACGCAGCCGGAGTTCTGGAATCGGAGCATCGATGTCATTGATCAGCGTGTCAATGATTTCCTCGCTGCCAGCGAAGAGTTCGTGAAGTAAGGCGTGACCGGAGCGAGAGGAACGTGGGGGGCGTCGGTTCCACCCCACTTGTTCCTCAATCCGGGGATGGAGAGGCGATACAGGGACATGTGGCATCGGGTTGCGGAACTGGCTGAACTCGCGGAAGAGACCGGACGGGAATTTGTCGTTAACGGTCGGATCGTTGCGGTGTTCAAAGAGGGTGAGACCGTCTCCGCGATGGATGGAATCTGTCCGCACGCTGGCGGGCCGCTCGGGGAGGGGAGTGTGCAGGGCGGCGTTGTGACATGCCCCTGGCATGGATGGCAGTTTCACATCGCGACTGGCCAGCATTGCCTCAGCCCACAGATTCGGCAGACCTGCTTTCCGGTTAAGGTGGAAGATGGGGCTGTGTACGTGGAGTTGCCATGAGCGATTCAGCTGCTCCTGTTCCGTTGCCCCGTAAAGGGGACCGGATCCTCAATGTTCTTGCCACCGGACTCGGGACGGGATATTGCCCGAAAGGTCCGGGGACGGCAGGAAGTCTTCTCGGGCCCCCACTTATCTGGCTCCTGGGCTTGGACTCCGAACATCCCTGGCGGGCCGTGCTCTGCGGAGTGATTGTCTTTCTGATCGGGATTCCAATCTGCAATGCGGGGATCAGGGTCCTGCGTGTGAAGGATCCCCCTCAGGTCGTCTTTGACGAAATAGCAGCGTTCTTCTGGATCTATCTTCTAGTCCCGATCAATTGGGTGACTGCCATTTGTGGGTTTGTGCTGTTTCGTATATTCGATATCAGCAAACCGTGGCCTGTGCGACATGCAGAGCGTCTCCCCGGCGGTCTTGGAATTATGGCGGACGATGCCGTCGCGGGGATCATCTCCGGCGTCCTTCTGACGCTCGGATGGAAGCTGTTCCACTGAAATCGGCACCGCGGAGAAGGTGCACTATGAGTGCTTCCGCCTCTGGTCTCGTGCACACATACCATAGAGATGTGCTCGGGGTGACCAGAGGTAGACAGGAAGAAGACGACGAGATCAGGGAACTCCTGAAGTCTCTCCACCGTACCAGCAGAGTCCTGCTGGAAGGCGGAGCGACGGTCGGGAGCTATCCGATCTGGCTTTCGTTGTTGAAGTGGTCAATCACCAGCCAGGCGACATAACCAGCTCCAATCAACCCGACGATTCCTACGAAAATGTACGCAATCGTCATCATGCTTCTTCTCCCATATGGCGTAGAGCGCGAACTGCACCGCAGTGGGTACTAAGACCATACGCGGGAGTTGGCATGGGAGATCGATTCGGTCGCGCGGCTGGAGCTGCACTGGAATCAATATCCCGCTGCCAATCCACTGCGATGCCACATGAGTCCATGTCGGCATCGCAATTATAGCAATGGGGGAAGATAACGCAACAGTAATCTTTGATGTGAGTGGCGGCGACTATTCCTGAATCCAGGTTCGTGCCTGATCTTCTTCTGAGTGGTCGAAATATTTGATGCTGGCGGATGTGAATGGCTTACAGAATCCCGCCATTCCTGCTTCCCACTGAGACTCTCCGACAATCGCAAGCCGTTCGATGTCACGGAAGTGCTTCATGTCGAACTTCATATCTTCCCATAACGCGCCCACTGACCAGCCGTGAAAATCCTTCAGCACGACGAGCAGTCGCAGCTTGCCGGATTCAGCGATCTTCTTTTCAACGATCGGAGTAAAGTGTTCGTAGTCTTCTTTCTGGAGTTTGCCGGAAAGATGAACTTCGATGAGAGACGATTGGGGAGACTCGATCACGTTGACGGACATCCGGGGACTCCTGGTTCAAGAGGAAATGGGGAGGCGAGGCGTTGATGTGCCAGGCTCGGAAGTGACTTGAATATACCGGAAACCATTAGTCGAAACCAACTGCCGTCGAGTGACAGTTGCTTGTGATCGTAAGGACTTCCAATCCTCTTCACGAACCCCGACATCAACTTCGTTTGTTATCGTCTTCGGACAGATCATCTCAATTTATTGTTGAATGATGCAATTTCACGGAGGGCATCGGTGTCAGGAATTGAGGCTTTCATTTGTCTGCGGTTCGACCAGAATGAATCTTCCCGATATTCTGCACCGAGATAGAAAATTGTCTGTGTCGAAACGAGAGTGAGGCGAAGAGGAAACGTTTGCTGTTGTCCTCGAAGTACTCAGGTCGTTCTGCCATTCAATGTTGCGTGACGTCCACGTTAATTGAAGGTTGTGGAACTGGGGTTTGTTGGGAAGAGCCTGCGATGACTTCTGATTCCGAAATCTGGCGTGATCCTGCATGGATTCGCCAGACAAAATTGATTCTCGATTCCTATCGTCGCTGGATTGGAAAGGATCTGGTCCCCCGGGCGGACAGTGAGGAAGAGGATTCCAGGCAACTGTTCCATGCCCCATTCGTTGTTGTGTCCCACGGAACGCAGGCTGACCCGATCCTGAATTATGGGAATCAGACAGCTCTGACACTCTGGGAGATGAATGTGGAGCAGTTAACGCAGACCCCCTCCCGCTACACCGCAGAACCGGTTCATCGGGATGAGCGAGCGCGCCTGCTGGAGCGGACGGCCCGTGATGGATATGTCGATGACTACTCCGGCATCCGGATCAGCAGTACCGGACGGCGATTCCGAATCGATCAGGCCATCGTCTGGAATCTGATCAATGAACAGGGCGAGTACGCTGGACAGGCAGCGACGTTTTCTGACTGGGTCGAGCTGGGCAGAGCGTAGTCGATTTTGAATAAAGGACTCGACGGCGCTCGAAGAATTGAGGTCTTGCGAACATTCAGCGGAATTGAAAAAGGACAGGTCCACTCGATTGAGTCGACCTGTCCTCGTTTTCTGTGCTGTGCCTCTGAATGCAAAGCCGGCAGATTTCTGTGAACAGGATTCCGCGTTCAGAGAACATTCATTGGCCGATGGATCTTAATACACACCGACCGTCGTTGACTTCGCAAAGACGTGAAATGGTCGCGTCCCGCTAATGCCGTCCCAGGGATACTTTGGATGCGGAGGTTCACGCTCTCCCTCGTCCCGCTCCATGAAGCCGGGGACGAAGAGTTCGTCTGTGAGCGTGTACAGCTTCACTCGTCCGGTCTGGCCGTAGTCCACGACTTTGGAGTAATCGTCGAAATCGACGACTTCAATGACGGCTCGTGGCTGAGGGGCGTAGTAGGTAATCTTGTAGTTGTCAGCGGGGTCAAACGGCTTCCCACAGGCCAGCCCCATCAGGGTGTTGCCGTAGGTCGGAGTGATATAGACATCTCCCCCTAACAGCTCTTCGCGGCAGAACCGGTACCACTGTGGAGTGAATTCCGTCCCCCCTGCGAAGATTCCCTTGATCCCGATCTCAGCGATGCTGGTTCCTTCGTCCATCAGACGCAGCGCCAGTGCTTCCAGAAGTTTCGGGGTCGCAAACATGCACTGAATGTCGTGACCGGCCGTCAGGATCGTGTAGGCCTGATCGATCACGTGTGCGGCATAGGCCTTCGCTCCTTCTGTGTCTCCCTTTTTCAGAAGTTTGACGACCCAGCGTGGGTCAAGGTCGACACAAAAGCAGATCCCGCCCCGGTATTGGCACAGGTGTTCGACGGCCAGACGCAGGCGACGCGGTCCGCTTGGTCCAAGCATCAACCAGTTGGCACCACGTGGGAAAGATTCATCCGGAAGCGTTTTCGAGAACTCTTCGTAGTCAATCCAGTGGTCTTTCACGACGCAACGGGATTTCGGAATTCCGGTCGTTCCGCCGGTTTCGAATGCGTATTTGTATTCATTCTCCCATTTCTTCGGGAGGAATTTCGTGACGGGACCACCACGGAGCCATTCATCCTCAAACAGAGGAAACTTTTTCAGGTCATCGAAGCAATTGATGTCCTTGAGTGGGTCAAAGTCATATTTCTTGGCCTGTTCGAGCCAGAACGGAGCCCCCAGCTCCGGATGAAAATGAAGCTGAACCACTCGCACGGTCTGTTCATCCAGCTTCTTCCGGGCATCCGCTACGAGGGTTTCCAATTGGGTGTCCACTACTCTTCCTTTCGAACTCGGGAAGGCCTGATGGGGTGGGTGGGATCTGGATGTGCTGCCATCAGTCCTGAATTCTGATGGCTCGCGGCGAATCCATCATAAGAGAGCATTTCCCCAATTTCAAAACGACAGGAGACTCCGACATTTCTTCCTCAGTCCGGCGGAGGGGGGAAGCGAGACGGGCTGTCGTGGCGAATGGGAGGTGGGGTTGTAGGGATTAGTTTGAGGTTGCCGTTTAATTTGGCGAGAAGAATCACTCATTTGTCCGAGAGTTCCTGCGAATTCCCCGATTTCTGACGCAAATTCAAGAAGAGATACTGCATTCAGGGTGTTCTCCGCCTGAATTTCAACCTTGGTTGAGATTGGGGGGAGATTGCGGTTCGTACCGGGATTGATTTTTCGATGTCTTCAACAGTTCAGCAGATCGACGAAGTTCTCCAGAGCATGGGATTTTCCACGGGGCTTCTCTCCGGGAAAATGACGCTCCGGTCTCAGTCCACCGCGCAGGAGGCTTCAACGCTTGAAGGATCTGACGAGTGGAATCTTCACGTGACTGATGCGACCAGTCACGATCCGGATACATCACTCCAGGCGGAAGCTGAGCAGGGCTCCGGAATCCTGAAGTCAACTTCGTCGAAGCGGCCATCCATCTTTCAACAGACGAACCGCTTCTTCCCAATCGCTCCCGAGTCCTTGGCAGATGCAGGACTTCATCCGAACGAACTCAGCGACCTGATCCTGAAGTTTCTGGCTTACAAGGGGACCGAGTCCGGATTCAATATCGCGCGACAGACCGGTCTGAAGTTTCCCATCGTGGAGGTCGTCCTCCGGCAATTGAAGAACGAACGCCTGCTTTCGTACAAAAATTCAAGCACCGGTGGGGACTACGTCTATGAATTGACCGATGGCGGACGCGAACGGGCCCGCAAGTTGTTCGAGTTCAATTCCTATCAGGGGACCGCGCCTGTTCCACTGGGGCAATATATCAACAGCGTCAAAGCTCAGTCACTGGAGGGGTGTAAGCCATCTCTGGAGGCGATCCGAAATGCACTCTCCGAGTTGGAGATTGATGACCGGATGCTGTCGAAGATTGGTCAGGCAGTGCATTCCGGACGGGGAATGTTTCTCTATGGCCCTGCCGGGAACGGAAAGACCAGTATGGCTGAGCGGATTACAAAAGCGTTCGGCGACTACATCTGGATTCCTCGGGCCATCACTGCTTCTGGAGAAATTATCCGACTGTTCGATCCGAATCGACACGTCCCTGCACCGCCGAGCGGATGCGATCCGGAACTGATTGATGGTCGGTGGATTCAGATTGAACGCCCGACCATCGTGGCGGGGGGGGAACTCCGCATGGACAATCTCGAAGTGACGTACATCCGGCGGACCGGTGTTGGGGAAGCTCCGCTTCAGATGAAAGCCAACTGCGGAACATTGCTGATCGATGACTTTGGTCGGCAACGAATGAGTGTCGATGAATTGCTGAATCGATGGATTGTCCCGCTGGAACAGAGATATGACTGCCTGCGACTGGAGAGTGGTCGAAGTATTCAGGTCCCATTTGATCAGCTGATCATTTTCTCTAGTAACCTTGAACCCAGAGACCTCGTCGACGAAGCGTTTCTTCGCCGGATTCCCTACAAGATTCAGGTTCCGTGCCCGACCGAGTCACAGTTCCGGGCCCTGTTTGAGTCACTAGTCGAGAAGCTCGGTTTCACGATGGAACCGGGGGTGCTGGATGATCTTCTCGACCGACATTACCGACAGGCAAATCGCAGCTTGCGATTTTGTCATCCCCGCGATCTGTTGAGACAGATTGAAAACCGATGCTCGCTTCATGGATGTTCTCGCGTCATTAACCGTGAGTCTCTGGATGAAGCGGTCGAAAATTACTTCTCAATCATGTAGAGCCAGTCGAACCGGCCTTCGTTATTTCCGTGCGTACTGAATCTGTCGTCGAACGTAGAATGTTTTTGTGGATCACCGGGGAACCGTGTCGGTCTTCTTCGCGCCTCGTGATCTTTTGTTAGGATGGCGGCTTCATCGCAACGATACTGCCCGTTTGGAGGACCGATCATGGTGCGTGTTCAATCGACAATGCTTCCCCTGGGGACAACGGCTCCGGCTTTCTCGCTTCCGAATGTGGATGGAACGATTGTTTCCAGTTCGGATTTCGCCGGGAAACCGTTGCTTGTCATCTTCATGTGCAATCATTGCCCCTTTGTGATCCATCTCCGCAGCGCGATTGCTGATTTTGCACGGGAATATACGGTCAAGGGGCTGGCGATTGTCGGAATCAGCTCCAATGACGTCGATGCTTATCCGCAGGATGGGCCGGACAAGATGAAGGAAGAGGCGGACGATGCGGGATATGTGTTCCCGTACCTGTTCGATGAGACTCAGGAGGTTGCCAAAGCCTATCGTGCCGCCTGTACTCCCGACTTCTTCCTGTTTGATTCCAATCACAAACTGGTCTATCGCGGGCAGTTTGACGACAGCCGACCGAAGACCGATATTCCGATTACCGGGGCTGACCTCAGAGCTGCGGCCGATGCGGTTCTGGATGGGAAACCGGTCACCGATCATCAGAAGCCAAGCATTGGCTGCAACATCAAATGGAAGCCGGGTTCCGAACCCGATTACTTCCCGACGGGTGCGTGAACTGACTACCGGCAAGGTCTTCGCTTCATCGGGAGGACGAATTCTCTGGTCTTCGCCGGGAAGCAAGCATGGCATCAACGTGCTGCTGATCGGGAATAACACCCGGTTTGAGTTCGGAATAGAACATGGCCCCTGCGTCGATATCATGTTCCCGCATCAGTTCGATGTGGGACTGGACGGGGGGCCACGTTGCCAACTGCGGCAGAACGCCCAGCCAGACAGCACCCATCACTGCCACGCAGCCGCACAGCTTGATCCATCCCCGTCGATGTGGCGGGATCGCTGGACTCACAATGACACCTGATCCTTGTAGATGATTCCGAACATCAGATAGGACATCAAAAAGGTGAGGAGCAGGTTGAGGGACTGTCCGACGACGTAGAGCTTCAGGGGCTTGCCGCCAACAAAGTACGGGGCGAATGCGCGGAAGTTCATCTCCAGTCCCATGCAGACGAAGGCAAGGCAAAACAGCCACGTTCGGATGCTTTTCTCCGCTGCGATGCACCCATTCACCCAAGCCGCGTTTTCTGCAGAGCTTTGAGAGATGATCGAAAAGATCAGCGAAGCCGAGATAAATCCCAGAATGAACTTCGGGAAGCGGCGCCAGATCTCTGAGATGCCCGGGCGAGAAGATCGGGAGCCGTCGGCAGACGCTTCAGATGGTTCAACGCAGGTCGTCCAGTAAATTGCCACACAGAAGGCAACCGCACCGATCAGGATGTTCTGGATCATCTTGATCACGACCGCAACATCCCCGGCCTTTTTGCCAATCATGGTCCCGGCGGCTGCTACTGCTCCAGTAGAGTCGATCGTTCCTCCGATCCATGCCCCAGCGACCATCTCATCCATATTGAGCATCACGGCGACTTTAGGCTGAACGATCATCATGATCGCAGTAAAGGCCAGAGAGAGACCGATCGCGCAGGAGATCTCCTCCTTTTTGGCTTTGCAGGCCGCTCCTGTGGCGATCGCAGCAGAGACTCCGCAAACCGACATGTCGGCGCAAATGACCATGTTGAGCGACTTCGACTCTATCTTCAGGATCTTCTGCCCGAAGATGTACGTGCTGATGAGAACGACCGGTGTCACCAGCCAGGAGATGAAAATCCCGGCCTGCCCCAACTTGAGGAGTTGTCCAAAGAGAATCTCGGACCCCAGCAGAACCAGACCCGTCTTGATGTAAAACTCTCCGAGCATCGCCGGTCTGAGGAACTTCGGGACACCAATGGTGTTGCTGATGATCATTCCGACCGCCAGCCCCCAGATCACATATTCAAGGTTATATTGATTGATGATCTCCTGCTTTGACAGGACAAACGATAGGAATGCTAGAAGCCAGATGATGATGAAGGCGGGAATAAAGCGGGGCACATTCCCGGCCATCAATCCGGCGCCGAGTGTCAGCAGGACCAGAAGAAGAAGTCCGGTGACTCCCAGTCCCGGAAGAATCGAGTCCCCCTTACTGTTCACTTTCCCTGATCGCAGTGCGTCCAGCGGAGTCGAAGACCAGTCCCCCGCAGTCTTCAGCCAGGGAGTGAGCAGACTCGTCCCCACCAACTCCTCCTGCCCGGTCTTCTGATTCAACTTCATGCCGACGCTGGTCGTCGCGGCAATGATCAGGAGAATCAGGAGACCGATCCATATCGCCATCCAGTCTTCGTGCCTCCACAGCAGGGAGCGGGGTGGAACAGGTGGAGCAGGAGGACTGGATTCGGAGTCGGTCGACATAATGCAATCGGACAGGTTGGAAGAATGTCGGTTCGTCTTGAGAAGATGATGGCGGAATTCACTGTGCCAGAAAAGGGACCGTGAATTCCCTGACGTTCCACCATGTTGGAGAAACTTTCTGAGCCATAAGATTCCATTGAAGTTACGGTCTCAATGACGCAACCTCGTCGGGAGTCAGGGCGCGGTCGAAGATGGCCACCTCGTCCAGCCGCCCTTCCCAGTTGTCCCGGTCGTCGCAGCGTCCTGCGAGGAACAGCTCTTCCGTCGTTTCTCCTGCGGGGGAAGTGGTCTCAATCTCGGGTGTCGTGTTTCCATTCAGATAAACGCGGACCTGATCTCCCTGCCGGACAAAAACGACATGGTTCCATGTCCAGCGGGGAATCTCAGTCTTCCCGCCGATTACCTTGTCGCCGGTTCCAGCAGCATAGATCAGCTTCCCGGTATTCCCCGAAGTTCCTCCCAGTCCCAGATGCTCGCCGGTAGAGGAGAGGATGTGGTCTGTCCCACGAGAGAGGAACCATCCGGTGACGTCACGGCCATCAACCGGCATTCCGTTCCAGATCCACAGGGAAACAGAGTAGTCCTTCCCTGCGGGAACCTGACCGGCGCGCAGTCGTTCCCCAACAAAGTGAGCAGCACGATTCGTCTCTCCCTGAGTCTGGAATGCGTCTGGACCTTCCAGGAAGTAACAGACCCGGGATTCATAAATCGCATCCCGCTGATGTCCGGAAGAATCCTTGGCTCGAGGACCAGCAAATTCGTCCAGCCGGTAATATGCAAACGGTTTGGCCTTGAGAATCGCTTTGACAGCGTCTCCCTGCTTTTGAACATATTCCCTGCGAGGTTGAGGGGAGATCTGCTGAAGCAGGTTTAATGCGGTGGCCACGATCTTTGGCTCAGCCTCGACTTCGAGCCCGGCAGAACGGGCTGGCCAGGTGTTGTACCCTCCGAGAAGGTGCTGTTCCGGGGGAGGAATATAACCATCCCCGCCATTGGCCAGCTCAATAACGATCGTCTTTTCCAGTGGACTCTGCAGCTTGATCTTCATCCCGGTGAGGGCATAAGTCTCACAGGGAGTGGTTGCGATCGCGATATCACCCACCCGGATGGCCTGCACGACGACTTCCGTCGATTGCTTCTCGTGCAGCAGCACCTGTTCGCGTGCGTATACTTCCGTCTGGTTCTGCGGGAGCCGATCCCCCATCTCAGCCATGATCTTCTGTGCCCATTCAAGTCTCTGGGCATCCGGCACGCGGTAATTCAACTGGAACCGGGCTTCCTTCATTTCCAGATCGACGTCAGAGCGGTAGTCAATCTTCTGATAGGCTTCCATTGCAAGATCCAGAAGACCATTCGTGTAACTCTCGATGGTTGGTTTCGGAGCTTCAGCGTCGGTAAGGAAGTAATCCCGACGCCAGATGTCGCCACTGCATCCATGTGACATGATCCCCACAAATGGGCCGTTTCCATCAGCAAGACGCGTTTTCAGGCCCTCGCTGAACAATCCGAAGTAGTCGGCGCTGATGTCCCGATCGCCGAAGTAGTGCATTGAGAAGTTGGCAAGGACAGCGAGCGGCTTTCCGGTGGCGGTTTGAATCGAAATCAGGGACAGGTCCGGATCTTCCGGGCCAGTGGGACCGATGGCATTGTTCTGGTCTCGACCAGCATGCATTGTTGCTCGAACAGTTGGATTGCCGAAAGGGTCATTCCCGACCCGATCTGGGCGAATTATCCAGCGACGCAGAGCGGTGTAGTCATCCGCACGAATTTTTCCGAAGCCGATGCGGGCAGGAACAAGATCTTTCTGCACGTTTTTGATTGCCTCGACCAGTCGCTGACGGATCAGGGGGACATAATTTGGATCGGGGTCCGTTCCGAGTGCTCCACATGCCGAGGCGGCTGTGTGCGTATGCGTTGCCGAAATCAGAATGCGATCGACGGGGAGTCCTGTTTCAGCGGAAGCCAGTTGTTTGACGTCATCAAGGAGATCGCGAGGCAGCATGCAGCTGTCCACCACCATGATGACAACGCGTTCCTTGCCATCATCGAGCGCAATGGTTCGAGCGGACAGTTTCGTGTGAACCTTATCAACCGTTCGGGAAAGAAAGCCTCCGTTCACAATGACCGGGAATGTTTCCGGTGTCACATCAACGACGATGGCCCCCGCTCGAAATTCGGCGTGTCCTGATTGGGGCAACAGAAACAGGAAGAGAAACATTGTCGAGGCGAGAATGCGATGGATCATGAAGCGAGTTCCTCGAAATATCATCAGGCGGGGGTGTTCGCGTGGGTAGGACACACATGACGTGTCGTTGATATTCTCCAGAATCGATGTGAAATTGCAATTCGTTCGAGTCATTGTCTGAGAATGGGACTCTCTGAAATGACTCAGGCGTTCACATCGATGAATGTGAACGCCTGATGAATTGTGCCGCACAATGAATGACGATCTAAGTCGAATGTCACGCTGCTTCGACGGCAAGACTGGACTGAACTTCTTCGCCGGCATTGAGTGTCGCCTGGATCAGTAGTCCGCGAGCAACGGAATACGGTTCGAATGTTGCATTCCGAATCCCGGCGATGTGGATGGGAAGATGACTCAGTTCGATCGCTTCCTGAACCAGCTGTGAGAACCCTGCCAGTCGGACAGGACCTCCAGAGAGCACAACGGGCAACGGTTTCTTGAGATCCACATCCAACAGGTCACGCAGCTTGCGTTTCACGCTGAAGAGCGCAGACAGGAGTAGTTCGCTATACGCATCTGCCAGCCATTCCTCATCCTGAGTGCCTGGCGAGATCAGGGAGATGTCCCCCTGTGCGAGCCAGTTTTGAATCGATGGGAAATCGATATACGCATGGCCGGAGTGATCCCAAAAGTATTTCCGTCGAGCGTGCGCAAACCGATCGATGATGTCTCGCGATCCTTTCAGAAATCGTGAGGTGAGAAGTGGCTGCGACTGGCGAATCACTCCGAAGTTAATCGCTTCTGCACCAATATCCATGCAGATCCCGGTGAACTCAGAGTCTTCGAGTTCTCCAAGGGCCAGCGCGGAGACTGGAGAAATGATTTCCGTCTGGTATCCCTGAAGCTGGACGACATGCTCCAGAAACTTGGATGTCCAGCCGGAAGCCCCTTCAGCTTCCATCTCCCCTCGTGGGAGCGAGATGAGGCATTGCTGATTGTGGTGAGTGGCCTGCGGAAGCAGAAGCTCGATCAGCCAGACACAGACCTGACGCCCAATGGGGTCCTGATCATCCAGCCGTCCCCCCGGAAGTAAAGGAATCAATGGGCGGGATAGCAGGGACGATACCTCCGGGGCAGCGTCTCCGATGACAACCAGTGCTCCTTCCGTAGCCGAATAGGTGTACCGCGATTGTTCGAGGACTTTTCGATTGGCGGGAGTGTCGTCCACCATGGTGTAGACCGCAGGAAGTCGTCGGGCGATCAGGCGGTCATCGACTCGTCGAAGGGAGCGAAACTCACTGCTACCCAAATCCAGAGCGGCGCTCATCCACGTTTCTCCGAAGCGAGAGTCCGCAACGCGCGTTCCAGCGGACTCTTGGGTGATGTCTGTTGAAGAGGGGAAGGAGGCAGAACGATGTCCAGTTCTTCGTTCATGATCGCGAGCGGAGCCCCGTTGCCTCTTTCAGGATTCGAAACGGGGGGCTCGGCGGACGCACGTTGTTGAGGTTGAGGATGGACAACAGATGATTCCGAACCGGAAACATGCCCGGTTCGGTCTTCAGAAGCCTGCCGGTCCGATTCCGCTTTAATAACCAAATCCGGATGATCCCCCAAGAGCGATTCCGCAGCATTGCCAGAGGCGTTTTGCTCGGATACGGGCTGGATCAATTCTCGTAAACTCTTTCGCAGGTGCTCTTCTGAAACAATTCGCCTGTTTCGGTCTTCCTTCGACCTGCCGGGAATTTTTTCGAGGGTTCCAAAATGGGGACCGGTTGGACCGGCATGAGCTGCATTGACGATGAACTTGCGATGCCCCACAACTTTTCCATGAAGTGGCCGCGATTCCGGAATGGCAACACCCTCTTCCACGATGGGGATGCTTCGATTCAGCAGTTCCTCCAGCGGGGTGTTTGCGGTTGTCTTCGTTGGCGCGGAGACTGTTTCTGTGGCAGCTGCGGAAGGAATGGATTCAGGGGGATTCAGAAGTCCGGGGACAGGTGAAGAACTGGTATCTCCAGAAGGGCCAAACAGGACCAGTGACAGGATCAGCACAATCCCAGCCAGAGCTGAAATCGCAGCTCCGGTCATGACCCAGTGTCCAAACGTGCCCCATTGGGAACTGGAACCTTCGGCAGTAGAATCCGTTGTCTCCGACGATGTCTTCGCTGTTGCTGCAGCCGTGACCCCAACTGTTGTTTCGCTGACAGCAGTTTTATTCGCGAGGTTTCCTGCAGGTCCTGAAATTGTCGGGGTGCGGTTCGAGGGTGTTGTGGCCGTTGCAACAGATGATGAGCCAGGAGATGTCTGTGCGCCCGTTTGGTCTAAACTGATGGATTGGTCTGAAGAGAGTGAGATGACCTCTGTGTGACTGTCAGATGCCTGAGCAGCATTCACTGTTTGCACGAGGCGAGATTCTTGTGCGGCAGGTGCAGGAGCTTCCAGAGTCTGAACCACCTTAGGGGCAGGTCCGGCGGAGTCCATCGAGAACAATTCCAGTGCTTGTGACAGCTCTGCCGGGATCTGGGATGACGCCGGGGAGGCCGTCTGCGGGAGTTCCGCGCTGGTCTGAAGTGGTGGAACGCTGAGTGACTGATGCTCCAGTGGAGTGACCGTACGACCGGATTGCTGCACTGGATTGGTTCCTGCCACAAACTCAAGTTGCGGAGGAGTGATCATGTCGCCAGATGCCTGCTGAACAATCTCCGCAGCGGGAACGTCAGGCGGAAGTTCAGCGTCAGCAGGGAGAATTCCTGGAAATGCAGACGTTCGAACTTCGTCCAGATTGATCAGATCAGGAAGAAATCCCGGCGTCTGAAGCGGGACGCGGTCAATTCGTTGAGGATCGAAGAAGACAACGCTCCCCGGAATCAGATGAGAAGGGGTCGCGTGACGATTCGGAGTGATCAGGCGGGCGGACTGCCCGACTTGAGCGGGTTGCCCAAGACGACGGGTCAGTTCCTGCACCGTTGTGATTGATGGATCAAGAGGAAGGACGACTGGTCGGTCGACCAGTCCCACGCAGGCGACAGGAACAACGTTCGTGGTCCCGGCAGCATCTCTCTCCGGAGTTCGGGATGCGACGACAACAATGTCGCCCGACATCAGTTCATCCTCAGCGGCGGATGGATTGCTCGGGAGTGCGATCTGGAAACGGACATCTCCCCGGCGAATGACACGAAGCGTGGGCTGCGCATCCGGGCGGAGGCCACCAGCGGCGTCGATGAGTTTTCCTACAGTAAATGGTTGCTTGCCCGTCGAATACACACCCGATTGGACGACGGCACCAACGATGGTGTAGGTCGGCGTCGTCTCCGGCGAATTCTGCCGCTCGACAACCTTCATTCGAGGTGCGGTGCTCTGGCTGAATTGTCGGGATTGCGCAGTCCCCGGTGACGCCAGTCCCGCGATCAAAGCGACAAGCAGGACACCACAGAGAAGAGCGCGCGGTCGGGACATAATGAAATGTGGGACTCTTGTCGTCTGGTCCGGGAGCACGTGATTGAGATGCGACCCCGGAATGTCACAAAGGCAACAACCGGTACCATCATCGTCATCGTCATTCCGGCTCAAAAAAATCGAGAAATTGCCGCAAGTTTCTCCGAGTTTTGTCCGCAATCTTCGGGGGTCTGGCGATTTATGGATGACTGGGAGGATGGGATAGACGAAGGCATCGAGGGAGGATGGGAGCATAAAGAAAAAGCCGCGTCCCGGATTGAATTGTGAACCGGGACACGGCTGAGTTCATTGAGAGACAATCCATCGAACAATCGCTTCTGAATTTGTCTCCGTTCTGAAAGCAGGAGTTCTGAAAAACGGATCTACTAGATCAGTCCACAGCTGGTTCCTGCTTCCGGACAGGAGAGTTCGGAGTCATTTCCGATTTCAGGAGTGGATTATCGCTGGTTCTGCAATTCCCGCTGCTGGGTTCGTTCGTTAGTGCGATTGCTGCTTCTGTCCGAACTTTGATCTCGGGACAGTTCATTGGCCAGTTCTTCAGCATGTTGTTTGTGCTGCTGAACAGCCTGGATACCTTCACGAACGACCTGCTGGAATTCTCCACTGACGTGGGGTTCAGCAGCTTTCATCTGAGCGAGTAATGCGGTATGAGCTGCAATCTGGGCACCGATGAAGCATCGATCAAAATCAGCACCCTTTTCCTTGCTCAGCATTTCTTTGGTCATCTGCTCACAGTTTTGAGCCGCTTTCTGTTCAATCTGATACCAGGTGTCTTCCAAGCTATTGGAAGTCCCGGCATATCCAACGCGGACGTCAATCCGTTCACCCGGGCGGGTTGGGGTGTCTACGACAGGTCGGCCAGCAGGATCAGCAGGAAGGATCTGGGGCTGAGCCGGAGGTGTTGGCTGTCCCGGAGTTCCTGGAGTCCCGGGTTGCACTTGGCCGGGTTGTCGCTGGAAGGTCGTCTGGGGCTGACCATCGCGCAGATTGGCAGGAGCATTCTCTGACTTGCTATGGCGGGCAAATCGTTCAAGGGACTGACCGTACTTCTGATGATCATCAATCAGCCGCTGTGCGAACGCCTTGACTTTATCGTTCTGGCTTCGTTCCATCGCGAACCGGGCCAGATTGATTTCTTCCTGATTCTTCAGCAGGAAGCAATCAGCCAGTTGTCCATTCAGTTTTTCAGCATGATCACCACGTGCCTCACCATCTGCATTGGCGTTGACTCGAACCCGCTGACCATTCTGATCGATAATCACGCCTCGTTCGCCTCTTCCTTCACGTTGCTCCCGTTCCCGCTGCTCAGCCTGCTGCGCAGCATTTTGTGGTGCTGGTTGTTGTGGCGGCGCTCCGCGGGGAACCACAACCTGTGCTGAGGTCACGCTCGCCATCGCGAGTGCTGCAGCTGCTGAAAATGACAATGTCTTCAACATGATTTCATCCTCTCTCGTGTCCAAACTCTCGATCCTGAGACAGTGTTGATGCGGAACAACCGGAAGACAAAAAAAGGCCCCAATTGCGGTAGACATTCCGCAGACGGGGGTAACCTTTTTCGGACTGGCTGGCGGTGATAAACCGACAGCCTTGAAATGCCGGGCTGGCAGGAGGGATTGGCTCCGTTACTCGTCGTTCGGGATCAATCTCTTGTCCTTTGACATTCCCTGTCGTGTCCAACGCCCTGATGAGTCTGATCGATGTGTGCTCAGAGATGACAGCTTCGAGCTCAATTCGACGTCAATGTGTCGACGTCCACTCTTCCTGATGGTTCCGCATCAATGCCTTTTATGCAAAAAGGCACAATCACGACGGATGCAACAACTATTCCGACATTAACGTAAATTGGGGGCATTCGAATCCCGCTGACAGCACCCCCGTCTGCGGATGTGATGGTTTTCACTGATTCCTCAGCAAAATGTCAGGTTCAGAAAACGCGAAACCGTTCCCCGCACTTTTCTGGTGCAAATTCGAAAGTTGTCGGCATTTGCAGAATCGCTCGGCGCGAATGAGCGATGGGCATTCATCCCGTTCGGTGAACGAACACCCGGAGACGCGTCGGACGGAGCGTTCTGGCGAGAAGCCGTGTTTTCTCTTCTCAATCGAACAGTTGTCATTCCGCGTTGAATTCGAGACGAAGGTCGTCACCCGCTTCGCCTCGAAACCGACAAGATTTTTTCCTGTTTGGCACAGAAAGTGTTTCTCGAGAACAACAGATGGATGAGAACGGGGGAAACCCAGGATCATCGAGTCAGCAACTTTGCGAGGGGCAAATCATGGTTCACCACCTGTTCTATTTCGCTGTTCCAACTGTGGAATCACGCTGGATGAAACTGTGTGGCGGAGACTCCGCGAGTGAACGCCACCGCCGCGCACGACTCCAATCCATCGGCTCTACCCGGGCGTCGACTATGTTGGTTACAGACAAGACCGGTTTGCACTCGGGGACTCATCGGAAGAGAGATGTCGTACAAACGTCCCGACCTCCCATCTGTCATTGAGGCTTCCAGATCGCGTCTCACGACCGCATGGCATTCCAGCGGTGATCAATGCTGGGATGGAGTAACCGTAACGGCCACGCTCTTGAATGAAGGACAATTGCTGAGATTGTCGTTGCTGCTGATCGGAATGAGTGCGTTTCCCTCCGGGAAATACATTGCTGCACACCGGCGCGGAATCGGGTATTCCACCGCAATAAAATCGCGGACAGTGCGTGTTTGCCCCGCATGATGACTGGTGATGTCAACGCTCTGGTTCGAAGTGAGCCCCCGTTCCCGAAGGTCCTCCCGGTTCATCATGATGATCCGGCGATTATTGAAAATTCCGCGATAGCGATCATGGAGTCCATAAATGGTGGTGTTGAACTGATCGTGGCTTCGCAGCGTTGTCAGAACCAGCTGACCGGGTTCGAGTACAAATTCCGGAAGGGGATTGATTGTAAATGTCGCTTTCCCTGTCGGGGTTGGATAGATGTTCTGGCGAGGTGGATTGGGGAGATAAAACCCGCGAGGCTTCCGGACATCTTCATTGAAGTTTTCAAAGCCCGGAATCACTTTGGCGATCGCATCCCGGATGAGGTCATAATTGTCCGCCCATGCCAGCCAGTCAACATGTTCCCGATCACCGAATGTCGCATGGGCAATTCGGCAGAGAATTTCCACCTCCCCTTTAAGATATGGAGAAACAGGTTCAAACCGTCCCACGGAACCCTGCACGATCCCCATCGAGTTTTCGGTACTGGTGATTTGAAGCGTTGGGGGTGATCCGTTGGACCCGGGACGCTGGTCCCGTTCGGTGCGGCCAAGACAGGGAAGGATGATCGCTTCTTTCCCGACGACGAGGTCCGATCGGTTCAATTTGGTTCCGATTCGGACAATGAGGTCGACGTTGGTCAGTGCGGATGCAGTGAATCGCGTGTCTGACAGTGCCATCAGAAAATTCCCGCCCAGCGAAATGAATACACGGACGCGGTTTTCGTGCATGGCAATAACTGTTTCCTGGGAATCAAATCCCGGGTCGCGTGGTGGCGAAAACTGGAATGCCTTTTCCAGCCGGTCCAGAAGCTCAGGCCGTGGACGCTCCCAGACCCCCATGGTGCGATCCCCTTGAACATTCGAATGGCCACGGACACAACATGGGCCACATCCCTGTTTGGCGATCGACCCGCGCAGCATGATCAGGTTCATCATCTCCTGCACGGTCTGGGTGCCATTGTTGTGCTGCGTGACACCGAGGCACCAGCAGATGATCATTCGCTCGTGAGTGCGAATCCATTCGGCCGCCTCTTCAATCTGCTTGCGTGAGAGGCCGGAGCCTTCCTCAATCTCTTCCCAGCGGACGGCCCGCACGCTGGCAATCAGCTCGTCGCTTCCAGTCGTGTACTGTCTCACATAATCCCAGCAAATCCCTGACCCCGGTTCCCGGTCATCCGCTTCGACCAGATACTTCAGAAACCCTTTGAAGAGGGCCAGGTCTCCATTCACTTTGACTGGAAGGTGCAGGTCAGTCAGCTGTGTCCCGACTCCGAGTAACCCCAGAGGTTCCTGAGGATTCATGAAAGACATCAGTCCCGCTTCTGGAAGCGGATTGATGGAGATGATCTTGGCTCCGGCCCGTTTGGCAGCCTGCAATGCGGTCAGCTGTCGCGGATGATTTGTCCCCGGATTCTGACCAACGACGAGAATCAGCTCGGTCTTGGTAAAGTCTTCGAGGGTGACGGTTCCTTTGCCGAATCCGAACGCTTTGGTCATCGCCGTCCCGCTCGATTCGTGACACATGTTCGAGCAGTCGGGAAGATTGTTCGTCCCCAGCTCACGGGCAAGAAGTTGAAAACAGAAGGCCGCCTCGTTCGTTGCCTTTCCAGATGTGTAAAAAACAGCCTCGTTCGGAGACTTGAGAGAGTTCAGTTTTTTACCAATCAGTTCGAACGCTGCATCCCAGGAGATGGGTTCGTAATGAGTGGCACCCGGCTTCAGATAGACAGGTTCCGTGAGTCGCCCCTGTTGCTCGAGCCAGTAGTCGGATTGTTGTGATAGTTCTTCTACGGAATACTTTGCAAAGAACTCTGCGGTGATCCGGCGGCGATCCGATTCATGGGCCATCGCCTTGATTCCGTTCTCACAGAATTCGAATGCGGATCGGTGACCATCCGGATCTGGCCAGGCGCATCCGGGGCAGTCGAATCCGTCCGCCTGATTAATCTGAAGCATTGGAAGTGTTCCGCGAATCAGTCCTGCTTCGCTCCAGGCATATTTGAAGCTGTTCAGGACTGCGGGAAGGCCGGCTGCTGTCCTCTTGGGAGTCTCCTGTCTGAGGGGCAGCTGATGAGACGCACTGTTCAGCGAAATTTGCCCATGTGTGGTCTCAATCACATCCTCACTGGATGGGGCGGGAGGGACTTTGTTGCTGTGTTCCGATGAATGAGAGACATTGCCTATTTGAAGCGTCATTGCCCTGTCCCTTCGAATTGAATTCGCTGCGGTCTGCTGTAGATGTTGAATCGATCCTGACGGAGGAAACCTAACAGGGTCATCCCCCGTTTTTCCGCGAGTTGAACCGCAAGACTGGAGGGGGCCCCTACAGCAGCGAGAATCGGAATTCCCGCCATGGCTGCCTTCTGAACGAGTTCAAAACTGACCCGTCCGCTCACCAGCAGAACGGAACTGATTAACGGCACGTGTCCTCTCAATAACGATCGGCCAATTAACTTATCAAGCGCATTGTGTCGGCCGACATCTTCACGAACAGCCTGCATTTCTCCTTGTGAATCGAACAGGGCACTGGCATGAAGCCCGCCAGTGCGGTCGAACACCGGTTGCACCGCCCGGAGTCGATCAGGGAGAGTGCGAATAATGTCGGCAGAGACAACCGGACTTGCCAGGGGCAGTTCAAACTGCGTGCAGGATTCCACTGCGTCTATCGACGTTTTCCCACAGACCCCACAACTCGACGAGGTGTAAAAGTTTCGTTTGATTCGCTGAGGTTCAATCGTGACTCCATCCCGCAGATGAACCCGAATCAGATTACCGCTCTGGCACGGCATGATCGCCAGGATATCCCTGCGGTCGTTGATAACCCCTTCCGTAAACAGAAATCCGGCCGCCAGCTCCGCATCGGCGCCGGGAGTTCGCATGGTAATGGAGATTGTCCGCTGCCGTCGGCGGGCTCCGTCATTCCAGAGGATCCGAATCTGCAGGGGTTCTTCAACAGCCAGAACATCCCGATCTTC
The DNA here is from genome assembly GCA_938015865.1 of uncultured Planctomicrobium sp. Lineage (GTDB taxonomy): Bacteria > Planctomycetota > Planctomycetia > Planctomycetales > Planctomycetaceae > Planctomicrobium. The sequence goes on along the minus strand of CALLWY010000250.1, from coordinate 9,146 downwards.
GCGGCCCTCCCCCCCAACAACCCGGAAGACCGAAACGGGTGCAATCGGGCTGTCTTGCAACTCAGATGGACAGGGTTCATGCACGGTGACACCATCCCTTCAGGTCCGCCGATAAAATTCTATGGCGACATACGTTTGTGGGTCCCGAACCGCGACGAACCAATTGTAAGAATGATCCATCGAGATCCCTCCTGCAAATGAGCCTTTGGGGTGTTCTCAATAGCCCTCACAGAATGTTGAAGTTCTCCAGATCCGGAAGAGAAGCCTCCTCTTCCTGCGTTTGCCCATTATCACCAGGCTGGTCCCCGGAATCGGAGTCATGGGGTTCACCAGCTGACGGTGCTGTCGGATTCTCTGATGCAGCAGGAGTGCCAGACAGCGGGGGGGACGGCGACACAACAGGGGCAGCCGATGGAGGGGACATGTTCCCGCCGAGCATGACCTGACTCGCCCACAGAACCCAAGGGGAAGGGGGAAGTCCGTAAGGGCGAAATTTTGTCGCTGTCCCGGTCTCTTGCCGATGAAGGAGTGCGCGATGTGTTCCAAGCCGGGAGGCTGCGGGAGAATCAACCAGATTACTGGAATCGGTGGCGTTCACCTGGAAGGCAATCCTCATCTCCATCTCGCGGAGTGATGCTCGCGACAGCCACCGATCCACATTGTTATAGGAATCGCACCAGATCAGGGCGTGGATCCCGTACACAGGTCCCTTACTCAGAAGATCGGCGAAGAGTTTCCCCGGCTCGGGAGGCTTTTCCCCACCCATTCCGAAACTCCCCATTCCGAAATCATCTTCCGGTTTTCGCAGGTCTCGGAAACGAGCGAGGTGGTAGACCATCAGAACAATCGGCGGAGCGTTCAAATCGTTCTCCGATTCCCGTCGCCGAAGCTCAGCGGTCATCGCCTGAAGGAACGGTTCGGTTTCAAGAGGGGGGATGATCCGTCCATCACCGGGGATCGTCTCGACGAGCCATTTCCAGTATTGGGATTCCGGGGAACCGGGATGGCTTCCATCGAGAACAAAGAGCGAATTGAGTTCCTGCTGCGGAGAGAGCGAGGCCGCCAGTGACATAAATGCTGCCGCCATGATCCCCTGAGCCGCCTCGGCATCCTGACCTACGATGAGGACATTGCTGCCGCTCTGACGCAGAAAAGTCAGGGAGGTCGGGGGAGCAATTTCAACGGCATCTCCCAACCAGATTGTTGGAGTCAGGATCGGGCTCGGTCGCGTGGGATATTCATGCAACAGCCGGACAATGTCGGGATTGAAGGTCAGGTTTGAGGGGATATTTCCCTCAAAGACAATTGGAGGAGGAACGAAAATCTGCTGCCGGGCCGCCCGTTCCGGGAAGTCCTTGAGGGCATTCTCCCTCTCTTCATCGGTGAGCCATGCGATCTGGAACGGATGATTCCCCTCTGAGAGACCGTTGGCATCGTTATAGATCGCCTCTCCAGGGCGAGTGAGCAACCGGGCTGCGGTATTGTCCTCGCTTAGAATCAGATGGGCATCAGCCTCGCTGCACTGGAGAGCCACACGTACAGCGACCTGCCCAAGCGTACTTCGTGCGAGTGAATACGCTCCTCCCAGAGTCTGCGAACCGAGAACGACATGAATCCCGAAGGCTCGTCCCTGTCGAACCAGCCGGTCCAGCAACAGCGAAGCGTTCTGTGCGATCTTGTCATCTTCGACGAAAAATTCCTGGAACTCATCGACCACGAGCAGAATTCGTGGCATCGGTTGTCCAGTGGTGTTTCGATAACCGGCGATGTCCTGAACGCCGTGCTTTCGGAAGAGTTCTCCCCGCTCCTGAAGGATCTCCCCAAGCCGGTTCAATGCACTCACTCCGAACTCGCGGTCACTTTCCACCGCAATCACGCGGGCATGCGGAAGTTGAAGCGTTGCATAGTCCTTGAACTCAACCCCTTTCTTGAAGTCAATCAGAAAGAAATTGACCTCGTCAGGGCTGTAATGAAGGGCCAGATTCGTGATGAGGATGTGGAGGAAGGTCGATTTTCCTGAACCGGTTTTCCCTGCCACCAGCATATGCTGAGACGTCCCTTTCCCGAGACGAAGTCGTTGAAGCTTTGTGGCTCCAGCCCTCCCCAGCGGGATCGTCAATTCGTGACGGCTGTCGCCCGCCCAGATCTGGTCTGGCTTCGGAGCGATTCGGTTAAACGAGACTTCCACCCTGCGGGCATCTTTCGATGCCTCTCCCACCATTTTGACAATCGATGTGAACTGTTCGGGAGGGGGTGGTGTGTCGATCTCAATCGGCCAACGGGATAGCGTGGGACTGGTGGAGTGAAAGGCCCCTTCTTTCCATTCAAAGACCGACATCTGCGGAAGAATATCTGCAAACGCGAAGTTGTTGGGGAGCTGCTTCCCGGTTCCGCAGTTCATGAGCGTATAGACTCCGCAGCGAGGTCCGCTGTTGACAATGCTCACCAGCCGGCGGGCGGCGATTTCGCTGAACTTTGCCGGGAAGTCGCCAATTACCAGAACATGATACGGCTCAGCCACTTCACCAGCAGACTCGTTGTATTCCTCGATCGTCTGAAACTCGTTCCGCAGATACTTCTGCAAAACGTTTTCCATATGCTCGGTCAGATCCGCCAATCGGGATTCGATCTGGTTCGCTTCGGTCCAGATGCGATTTGTGACCAGTAGCTCGTCATAATCCGTCAGATGCATGAAGCCGCTGAAACTCTCTCCCAGCCCGACCGGATCGATAATCGTAAATCGAAGCTTTCCCGGCGGAATCAGTGTGAGCATCCGGAGCATCAGAACCTGCAGGGCATGAATGGCTGTGGCCCGGGCTTCCGGGGTGGGGGAGCGGAAGAGAGTGGAAATCGCGGAGGGGAAGGTCAACCCCATCGGATGACGGTATTCCGATCGTCGGGGAGCGAGTCGGGGATCCTGGGAGATGGCACCATCCCAGTCATTCAGATTGATTTTGAGTTCACCCACGCGGATGAGTGGCGGAATTTTTGTGGGAACCTGCCACGCCCCCTGTGCGAGCAATTCCCAGGGAGGGCAGGTCGAGTGACTGATCTGATTTGCCTGTTCAACGGCCGCATCAAAGGATTGCCACGCCTGTTCCCAGTTAGTTTTCAGCTGGCTCCACAATGTTTGCTGTTCACGACGGCATTGACTTTGAAATTCGGTAAGCCGGGCCTCAGCCTCCTGAATTCGTGCTGCCCAACTGTTGGAGATTCGCTGAATGTTTTCCTCATGACTCGCATCAAACTGCTCGATCGCTTGCTGCTTCTCTGTCGAGAGCGACTGATAGAGTTTGCTATAGCGCAACTTCTCGATGCGGGTTTTCAGCTCTTCATTTTGTTGAATCTCTGCGATCTTCTGGGCGTGGGCTTTTTCGTAACGCTCCAGGGCCAGTTCGCGGTCTCGCTCGATCTTCCGCTGTTGGGATTCAAACTCCTTCTGCTGCCGGGCGAGTTGTTCACGAGCAAACCGCTGCCAGTATTGATGTGCCCAGTACACTTCCCCTCGGAGATCAATGAGCTGCCTGAGCAGTTCTGATTGCTGCATGCTGGAGAGCGTGAAAAGCACAAGGGTGAGCAGAAGTCCTGCAATTCCCCCCGCCACTCCGGAAATCAGCTTCCACGAGAACTCTTGCGTCCCTCCCGGCACCCCGAACGTTGCAGGATTTGCGAAGGAAAAGAACGCAATTCCCAGCAACGCCGACAGAACAAGAAAGACAAGAACGGTGCGGAAGCCCCCCACGATTCGGGGCAAAAGAAGGCTGTTCAGTTTTCGCAGCTTTCGCTGAGCCTCTTCGCAGGCCTGTGCGAATCGGGCGGCGGCAGCATCTCTGTCCCGGGGTGGATCTGGAAACTCCGCTGAAGGTGTTCCCTGAAAGTTCCGCTTCTGGGCCTCTTCGTCGACAAGTGCGTTCAGCTGTTCCCATTCCGCCTGCTGATCTTCGCGGGATTTTTGCAGCAGATTCTGGAACCGTTCAAAGGTTCGAGCGGGGCTGTCTTCCGCAGAGTCATCAAGGACCGAGGAGACAACCCAGGTGCTTTCATTTCGCTGCTGCTCAATCTGATGGCGAGCCCGAGTTGCAGTCGAGTGAATCTCCTGAAGAAGAGTCTGGTGCTCAGTTTCCGCCAGTTGCAGCTTGTGATCGAATTCCGCCAGCAGCTGCTCCCGTTCCTGCTGATCGCTGTCGATGACTGTCTGAAGTTGTTCATCGCGAGACTGAACCAGCTGATTCAGGGCTTGGCGAAGCGCTACCTCGTGTGGATGGGCTCCTGAAGCGACTTTTCGGAGTTCAGCTTCCGCCTGAATTCGGGTCTGGATCGCCTCTTCCAGCTGGCTCAGTAGTGACTGTGGATTCACCATGACAACGGAAACGCTCCGAACAAAAAGTTCCAAAAGGCCAGCGAAACGGCACCAGAATCAAAACGGAAACGCAATTGCGTTCTTAACGTCTGCACGAACGGCCCACCTGAATCTCGTCCAAACGGATTGAGAAAGGAGTCTGGAAGCAAAACGGACCAGCTGTGATGCCAAAAAACTGGTGAATCTATTCTGACGGGGGGAGGATGACAAAAAAAGAGACACACGGTTGGGGCCATGTGTCTCTGGGGTGAGTTGGTAGAAGGTATGAAAGTTCAGCAGCTGGAAATCAGTAGCTGAATTGGCGTTCGTATTTCTCGGCACAGGAGACGCAATGACGGGCATACGGAATATGCTTCAGCCGCATCTTTGGAATCCAGCACTTTGATGGTGGACGGCCCATTTCGACGCACCCTTCACAGATTCCGTATTCTCCGCTTTCGATCTTTTTCAAGGCGATGCGGATCTCTTTGAGTGTCTCCTGATCGTTTTCGACGATCCGAAGGTCAAAGTCCTGTTCATACGTCTCTGTTCCAAGTTCAGCCATATGGGTTGGACTCTTGGATTCAGACGAGACGCCGAGTGCTCCCGACGTGAGAGCCTGAACATCCCCGTGGAGTCGGGCCTGAAGGTTCAACAACAGATCCCGATACTGCTCCAAGTCTTTACTTTTCAGCATGCGATAGTCCCGGCTTACGAATTGAGGGGCTGGATACTTGGGAATCCGATTATCACCCTGCCCCCTTCGGAATACAAGGAATTTGTGAAAATCGATCGAAATCGCTCAAGTTTGCAATATTTGCCATGACGATCGCATGCGATTTGAGATTGGATTTTTCGCGGAAAAAGCCACCAAACGACACGAAAACGTTCACTCCTTTTGTCTAAAAGAACGTTTTGAACGATTTTCTATTGCATCGTACGCGAGTCGTTGCTAAAACAATGTCATCAGTCATCACTTTTGAACGAGGAATGGTGATTTATGGTTTCCGCGGCTGCTCTCTCACCTGTGGCGTCCAGCGACTCCTCATCTGGCCGGACGCAATCCATTCGTCGTCTGAACTTCGCGTTCATCGCCGCGCCGGACTTTCCGACGCTCACGCTGGATCTCCTTCGGGAAGAAGCCCCGGAAACCCTGTATCGAGCAGGGGGGGATCATTCTTCCTCTGCACTCCTGACTCCTGCAGGTGAGCGACATCTGTTCAGGAAATTCAACTTCCTGAAGTACACCGCGAAGAAGCTGCGGAAACAGCTGAAGTCAGACGACAACATTCATCTGATCGATCAGATTGAGGCACTCTGGTCGGAGGCACTTCAGATCCGCAATCAGCTGGTTCAGGCAAACGTCCGACTGGTGTACGGGCTCGCGCAAAAATACGGAGCCGATCCGGAAGAAGTGGACGACTTCGTCAGTGAAGGATGCCTGATCCTGATGCAGGCCATTGACAAGTTTGACTATTCCAAGGGGTTCCGGTTCAGTACGTACGCGACTCATTCTGTCCAGCGGCACTTTTTCCGGTTAATTCAGCGTCGTCAGCGACGTAAGCAGCGAGAGACGCTGTCTCCAACCGAGCTGATGTCGACCGTCTCCGCTCCTGAAGTGGAATCATCCGAGTTTAATCCTGCTGTTGCACGGGAGCTGATCAAACGATTCGATCAACACCTGAACCCACGCGAGAAATCGATCCTCGAGCAACGGCTCGGTTTGGGTGGGGAACAGGAAGCGACATTGAAGACCATTGCCGAACAGATTGGGCTGAGCAAAGAGCGGGTTCGCCAGTTACAGATGTCTGCGATCCAGAAACTTCAGCATCTCGCCAGTGATCTGAATTTGACCTCCGAGATGAGCCTGCCACTCTGAATGGCGAGAAGATCTGAACTCTTCTGATACCAAGAAATTGCAGCAGGTGCGGGGCGAATTTTCGTCTCGTGCCTGCAGCAACGGCTCAGTATTCATGATTCATGTCTCAGCATGAATCATGTTTAGAATCGGTGCCATTTTTCTTCAGGCCCGTTTCGCTGCTTACTGGACCGCTGCTTCCGGAAATTCATCCGGAGTTCCGGGGAGACTCCAGTTCACGCCGGCGTGATGGTGCGTCGATTCCTGGGACAACGCTGGGTTCAGGTCTGAAGTAGAGAGTTGCAGGTCGGTTCGTGTGATCCGGTGCCAGTCTGCCAGCTTCAGACCAGTTGTGATCTGCAGCAAATTCTCCTGAACCACTTGAAGATTCCGGGCAGAGACCTGTTCAGGAGTCAGTTCCCGCCCCGAGCCGGGAAGCTGGGCTCTGGTGAAGTCGATCAAAATAAACGGCCCAGCGAGCTGGAGGAACGTTGTCTCCCGCTGCGTCCTGATTTCCAGAAGATCCAGCAGCATTTCAAAGTTCTCGTGCCCCGAGATCTCGAGAAGTGGCTGATGAATCTGATCGTCGCTGTTGACAGTGCAAATGCTTCCGGACATGGAGAGCTGGATTTCCGGAAGCGATCCGTGGTCTCCCGAATTCGCGTTCAGAAGCCCCCGTCCTGTGACGAGTGTCGCCTGATCCAGAGAGAGAGAGGTCTGTCGCTCGGAGTCCACATCGGGAGTCGAGATTCCTGCTTCGGACCCGTCGATTCGCAACAGGCATCCCGAAAGGGCGATTGCGGAATTGACGATCCGGATGCTCAACGGACTATCGAGCAGCACGGCAAAGTCAAACTGCCCTCGGCAGAGCGAGTTGGTTACTTCGACGGAATTCTGCTGTGAAGAGGTGGTTCGGTCTGGCATCAGTTCCATGTCATCGGAGCCGTCATGCGAGGGGACATCAACCAGAGCTGCCCGACTATTGCCGGGATTGATGATGGTGATGGTCACTCCGTTCGCTGTCAGACGGGAACCATTGACCAGCGATGCTACCGACCAGTCAACGTTTGAGGTCGAGGTGACAAGAAGCTCGATGTCCAGGTCGACCAGTTCAATGCCCCCCCGTTCAACCTGAAACATGGATGCAGCGCGAACAAATGGTCCCATCGAGAGGACTTCCGACAGGTCGACTCTCACCAGTGGTCGTTCCGCGGAACGTTTTGAACTGTCACGTGCAGGAATCAGACGGATCTTCTTGTTGGAGATGTGAATCGTATCCTTTACCGGAATGACCCCTTCTCCTACGGGTAGTTCCACCGACCACCCGTCTTTTGCCAGTGAACAGGCGGCAGCCAACGTCGGGGCCGAAATTCGCTCCTCTGGCTGATCGTCCGTTGCGGGACGGACGGCAACAAAAGTGGTCGGGGGCGCCGCTGGGATGACTGGGATTGATTCGGGAATCCGTGACGCTGAGTCGAGCATTTGCGATGCCAGCTCGCTCAACAAGGTGGGACCAAGTGACACCGCTGGAGGTGAGCTGGCAGGCGAACTTGGCCCCGCTTCCATTGGAAGCGCAGGGAACTGTGAAAATGAAGGTGACGACTCGGACGGATTGGCTCCAGCCACCTCCTCAGCAGGGCGATTCAGGCTTGGAGCAGGTTCACTGGGCGTTGTGTTCGTGTCGGTTGTGGTATTGCTGTTCACTTCCGGGAGCAACGTTCCTCCAATTGTGGGTGAACTGGAAGGCATCCCTTGCCCGAGGGGAGGGAGGACAGAATCCTCCTGGTCAAACAGTTGCTCCGGTGATGTCGGAAAATTGGTCGGATATGCCGGTGGAAGCCTGTTAGCCAGTGTTGCGGGGTCCGGCGAAAGTGGGGACGGCAACTCGGTTTTCTCGCCCAGCTGAATCTCGGGAATCCCCAGGTCAATGCCCGGAGCCTCGCTGGCAGGGTGATTCAGTGTGAGAGAAGATGGAGCACTGATGGACGGAGGACTGGGAGGAGGAGTGATCGGGACGGACCGTAATCGGTCTGCCAGGACAACGATGACGAGAATCAGTGCCACGGTTCCCCAGGTCCGGATGCCGTTCCAGCGAGTGGGATCGCGCCCATAGCTGGGAGACTGCCAGATCCGGGCTTCGTTTACGGTCGGTTGAAGACCCAATGAATAGGCGGCCTGGGCCAGATCTTCAATCAGGGCATCGGGAGTGGCGTAACGATCATCAGGATTGGCCGCCATCATTTTCTGGACAATGCGTGCCAGATGTGGACTGACCTTCCTGTTCTTTTCAGCAGGATTGGGGGGCACTGGACGGTGATGATTCATCACCTTCTCAAACATGGTCCCCGTCGGATAAGGGGGAGACCCGGTGAGCATGTGGTAGAGCGTGCATCCCAATGAATAGATGTCGCTCCGGACATCCACATTGCGGGCATCGAGGGCCTGTTCCGGTGCAATGTAATCGAACGTTCCCAGCGCCGTTCCGACAGTCGTGAGGTCCCGGGAAAGATCGGGATTGCTGTGGCGGGCCAGCCCCAGATCGACCAGTTTGGCCCGGCCAGTCGGGGTGATAATAATGTTCGATGGCTTGATGTCGCGGTGAACAACGTTGGCTTCGTTGGTATGGCGAAGGGCTTCGGCAATCTGAAGCGTATAATTGACCGCATCAGCCGGGGGAATCACCCCGTGTTGCTGAATCAGGTTGCGGACATTCGCCCCCATGACGAATTCAAAGGCGATGAAGTGCAGTCCATGTTCCTCGCCGATGAAATACACCCGAGCAATGTTTTCATGATCGAGCCGGGCTGCAGCACGGGCTTCGTTCTGAAAACGAAGAACGGCCTCCGGGTCGGATGAATGTTCGACATTCAGAACCTTGATGGCGACAACACGTCCCAGACGCCGATCCAGGGCGCGAAAGACGGCCCCCATACCTCCGCGTCCGATCCG
>CALLWY010000249.1 GCA_938015865.1 uncultured Planctomicrobium sp. | reverse complement strand
GGCCCGATCGAAAACGAGCGGAGGAACCCTGAAGATGGAGACCCCGACCACTATTCCGATTAACAGGCTAATGACATCCCAAAGCCCTAACTGATGCCGGGATGGGGAAGATTCATTAAGCGGCAAGGGCGGGGGAGTCTTCATTGGGAATTCCCATCTGGACACAGAAAGTCGCGATCCTATTTCAATAAGACAAGGAAACAAAGGGGAAAGTGGAGAGCCTGCGACCGGTTCACCGCGATGATGTTCCAGCCAGCAGCCAGTCCCCCGTACAGATATGCCCCGGTGCGATCTCCCAGAGTGTCACGTCACGACCGGTGTCTTGAGTGTTGAAACTTCCTATACTTTCGGACAGCGACCAGTTCGCACCATTGACCTTTACACATAGTCAGAGAGGATGAATGAGTCATGCCGCCAGCGAGAATCCTCCTCGCAATTCAGGTATGATTTTCAATCACCCACACCTTCCTCCAGCTGTCTTTGCATGATCAATCCAGCGAGACACTGAACGTCACAACCCAATTGCATCGAGAGGGGAACCATGCCCACACAGACATCCCGCCGTCAGTTCCTTCAGACATCTGCGCTGTTCATTGGTTCCTCAAGTTTCACAATTCGGTCACTTGCTGCGAAAGAACCTCAGACCGCTCCCGGGCACACCAATGCCAGAAAGATCTTCAAAGCGAATAAAGGGGGCAAACTCGGCAACAGCGCAGAAGAGATTCAGAAGACGCTGGAGAGATACAAGGCACTCGGATTTGATGGGATTGAAGCCGACAGCCCGGGAGTCAATGTCGCTGATGCACGGGCCGCGATGGAAAAGGTCGCCTTCCCAATTCATGGCGTTGTCGACAGCGTTCACTGGAACCAGAGACTCTCCTCTCCCGATCCGAACGTTCGTGAAGTTGGTCTTAAGGCCCTCATTCAGGCCATCCACGATTCGAAGGCGCTGGGAGGGACTTCCGTGCTGCTTGTTCCCGGGAAAGTCTCCGGTCCTGATGAGACCCATGACGATGTCTGGAAGCGATCAATCGTGGAAATCCGCAAGGCCCTTCCGGTCGCGGAGCACGAACAGATCAAGATCCTGATTGAAAACGTCTGGAACGGGTTCTGCGAAACTCCTGAGCAGTTGCGGGACTACATCGACGAGATCAATCATCCTTGGTGTGGCGTCTATTTCGATATCGGAAACGTTCGCAAGTTCGGCAAACCGGAAGAGTGGATTGTCCTGCTCGGCTCCCGAATCGGGAAACTCGACGTCAAGGACTGGGGAAAGAAGAACGGATTCTGCCGACTCGGAGAAGGGGACGTCGATTGGCCGGCAGTGCGGGCCGCCCTCAAGCAGATTGGATACTCCGGATGGGCCACCCGTGAAGGAAACGACAAATCGCTGGAAGACACCGTGGAATTAATGAATCAATTGCTTGATCTATAGACGGGCATAACGGCAGGAAGTGGAGATGAACTCACCTACATCACGGCAGGATGGCGCCCGACTCGGACTTCCGAATCTCGGTTTTGGTGTCGGACTGCGCACCCGGCACTACCGGCACATTCTCCAGCATTGGCCGCCGGTCGACTGGTTCGAGATCATCTCCGAGAACTACATGGATTCACAGGGGCGCCCGCGTGATGTTCTCGACCGGATCGCTGACCGCTATCCGATTGTGATGCACGGGGTCTCCCTGTCGATCGGCAGCAGCGACCCTCTCGACCGGGAGTACCTGTCCCGACTGAAGGGGTTGGCTGATGCGATCCATCCCCAATGGATTTCAGATCATGTCTGCTGGACTGGAGTCGCGGGACATAATTCGCACGATCTCCTTCCGATCCCATTCACTGAGGAATCGCTTCGTCACGTCATCGAACGAATCCGCATCGTTCAGAACGAACTGGAACGTCCTCTGGTGCTGGAAAACCCCAGCAGCTACGTCACCTTTACCAGTTCTACAATGCCCGAATGGGAGTTCATCAGCCGGATGGCCGAAGAGGCGGACTGCGGACTTCTGCTGGATGTGAATAATGTTTACGTCTCCAGCGTGAACCATGACTTTGATCCGGTGCAGTACATTCAGAACGTCCCCCACAATCGCATCGTCCAGATTCATCTGGCCGGGCATACCAACATGGGGACTCACTGCATCGACACCCATGATCAACCGGTCATTGACCGGGTCTGGGAACTGTATCGACTGGCCCATGAACTCACCGGCGGGGTGTCTACATTGCTGGAATGGGACGCCCATATTCCTGATTTTCCGGAAGTCCATGCCGAGGTGTTGAAGGCGCGCGACTGGATTTCCGGAACGGCAACGGCTTCACCCGAGAAGATTCCCTTCTCTCCCGAGAAAGGAGAGTTCTCCTCCCACACAGCTGCCATTCCGCATCCGGTGGTCATGGTCACAGCGGAGGCAGAGTAATCATGAACTTAGCCCATCCCCCCCTCGACTCAGTGCAACGATGGATGTTGTCAGTCATTACTCATCCCGAAGGGATCACATCGGGAGTCGAATCACCCGAGGCCAAGCGTCATCTGGGCGTTTCTCCCGAGACGATTGAGAACGTCATTCAACCGTCCCGGGCCTGCTCGGCACTGGAGCGATTGAGTGTTTACGGGAACGCCTACACCGCCCGATTGATCGAGTGCCTTGAAGCGGAATTCCCGGCACTGCTGCACCTGATTGGCGAGGAGTCCTTTCGAAGCTTTGCAGCCCAGTATCTCCAGAAACACCCTCCCAACAGCCCCAACCTGAATCAGCTGGGACGGCTGTTCCCCGCCTTTCTGGCGGAGAGTCGACGGTCGGTCGGAGATCTCGACGGGGACGAGCAGGGGTGGGCCCGATTCCTGATTGAAGTCGCCACGCTGGAGCGAATCTACGCCGAAGTTTTCGATGGTCCCGGAGAAGAACGGGTCCCCTCGACATTCCACGAACAGCTTCAACAGCTCTCCCCCGACAACTGGGCTGATCTGCGGCTGGAGACCGCCCCGTCACTGCGCATGGTTCGCTTCGAATTCCCGGTGCATGAATATCTGACTGCAATTCGTCAGAACCAGAACCCGGAGCCTCCCGCCCCGCAGACGACCTGGCTGATTGTCCACCGTCGCGACTTTATCGTGCGACGGCAAGCTGTTCCGGAAACTGCCTGGCGCGTTCTTCGCGGACTTCAGCGAGGGCTTCCGATGTCCGTCGCCCTTGAACAGGCTCTTCAGGAAACATCCGAAGAGGAACCCACCTTTCTGGATCACATCGCGGAGTGGTTCCAGTCCTGGACGACAGCGGGCTACTTCCGGAACGTCATTCTTGAGCCGTGAACATCCCGGAGGCGGGTGACGACAACGATCCCCACGGATCAGGGGCAGGAGTTTCCTGCGCTCCGCAGAGTGGGATGTCATTGCGGGCCGCCCATTGAGTCAGATCTCCCCGCTGGATTGTCGTCGACATCAGATCGGGAAACTGGTCCGGAGTGCAGGCAAACGTGGGAATTCCCATCGCCCCCAGTGACTGGGCCAGCTGATGATTGTACGCTGGCCTCCCGTCATCGTTCAGCGCCAGCAGGCAGATGATGTTCACTCCTGAAATAACTAACTCTGCCAGCCGGTGCAGCAATTCGTGTGAATTTCCCCCTTCGAACAGATCCGTAATCAGGACCAGAGTCGTCTTTTCCGGCGAGGCAATGCGGGGCTGACAGTAGGCGATGGCTCGATTGATATCAGTCCCCCCGCCGAGCTGCGTTCCAAAGAGGAGTTCGACCGGATCGTTCAGATGTTCCGTCAGATCGACCACCTCGGTATCGAAGACAACCATCTGCGTCCGCAGGGACCGGATCGATGCCAGAACCGCTCCCAGAATCCCCGCGTAAACCACCGATGTCGCCATCGACCCGCTCTGGTCAACGCACAAAATGACCTCCTGAAGCGATCGTTGGGCGCGCCCCTTGCCAACCAGACGGACCGGAATGATTGTTTTGAGCTCCGGGAGGTAGTGCTGAAGATTGCCGCGAATCGTCCGATCCCAGTCGATATCTTTCGGGCGAGGGCGACGCGTTCGCGACACATGGGAAATCGCCTGGCGGACCTCTGAAACGAGGCGAGTCTTGAGCCGACGTTCGATCTCTTCCACCACTTTGCGAACAACCCGACGGGCGGTCTCACGGGTCTTTTCGGGGATGACACTCTTGAGCGTCAGCAGGGTTCCCAGCAGTTCGGGATCGGGCTCGATCGATTCGAGGGTTTCTGGCTGAAGAAGCATCTGGTGAAGCTTCAGGCGCTCTAGCGCATCCTTCTGCATGAGTCGAACGACCGAGACAGGGAAATAGCGCCGAATATCTCCCAGCCATCGATTTACTCGCGGCGATGAACTCCCCAGCCCCCCCTTCCGGTCAGAGTCATAGAGTGCCTGCAGAATATGATCCATTTCGGCATCATCCCCCTGCAGCTCAACGTTAATTCCTTCTGCGCTCGAGCGGTCTGGTGACGGAGGTTCACTCCCCAGAACAAGTCGCCATCGCCGCAGACGGCTGGCATGGATCGGATCGTGGTCATCCATGAGTTTCGTTCACTCCCAGAATCCGCGCCAGAATCGGCAGGACAAGCCCCGCTCTCGTCTCATTCAAAGACGTCCCCCCCGGCAAAACTTCTGATTCCACTCCGACGGAAGCCTGATGAAAGCTCTTGATCAACTCTCCCATCTGCCGACGTTCGGCATGCGAAAACGCAGAGAAACCGCGACGGAGGATCGGCAGAACATTCACAAATCCTTCCTCCGGGAGATCGATCAGCCAGTTATCCATGACGCGCCAGAGGGTCTCCTGATGAATCAGCTGCAATCCACTTCCCGACAGCAGGCCGGTCAACCACGCCGCTGCCTGTGAAATCTCGTTTCCAGAACTGAGTGCCAGCGAGGCCAGCCGTTCGAGCACTCCCGCATCCACCAGCCCCTTTTCCAGCAGGTAACGAACAGACCATCCCCGAATGAGTCCGTGCAGATCACTTTCAGCGAGACTTCTCACCCGGTCATGGAATGGATCGAGCAGATCCTCTCGCTGGAGTGTCTCAAGTCCGCGCTGAAGGTGGGAAAGTCCCTCCGTCAACTGCTGGGCCATGTCATCATCCACTCCCGCACAGGCGACCGGAAGAGAGATGCAGATGCGTGTCAGCATACTTTCGAGAATCGGTTCAATCGCATCCGTTCCCGTTCCCCGGACATTCCCGTAGCGGACGATGGTCGCCAGTTCCGGAAAGGATTGCATCATCGGAAGGACATCGGTGGTCGTCGCGGAGACCGCCTGAATCTGGTCGATCAGTTCCGGCACCAGTCCCAGCAGATCCGCATCCAGTGCCTGAGAGAGCAGGGGGGGGAGCGCGGCAAGAGAATCTGCGTTGCGTGACAGGTGCTGAAGTCGGGCAGCGGAAGCAGCTTCGAGTGTGTTCCCCCAGACATTCGCTTCGATCAACGAAATGGCGAATTCGGGCTCCCATTTCACTGACCAGATCTCATGAAACGTGGACCACCGGTTCGCAGAAGGCTGAGCAACTCCCCAATGTATGTTGAGAATGCGCAATCGATGAAGCAGGCGACTTTGTGCCCGTGCGTGGTCGCTGCGAAGGTCCAGATCGTACGTTCTGGGCCGGGTGGATGGCTTCATGCGAAGCGACTTCTGCTGCCTGGCGACATCTTCTGCCAGTGGAACGGAACTGATCTTTCCCGGAACCGATCCCAGACGGTCCCCCACCTCCAGCTCCTGACGGATCAGCGCCAGCGGGCCAGTCTCCCCCTGACAGAGAACGGTCAGAATCGCTTCGTTTAATTCCTGAAGCCCCGGACCTCGAAGCTCCCGGAGCGCTGCCAGTGCATCCGCCAGCCGACAGGCTTCAATGACACTCGCCGATGAAGCGGAGAGGTCGCGCTTTCGGAGAAGCTGTGCCGCATTCACAATCCAGCGTGTCGGAGCGGAGGTGGGACATTCCCAGAGATGGGCATACCAGCCCGGCGAGGTGATTCCGGCTCCATAACCACTTCGATAAGCGAGCCGGCTGTATGTCCACGGAATCCATGTGGCCACCGTCTTCAGCTTCGGCAGCCCCTTCAGCCGGTGATTGTCCTCCTGAATCCGGCAACCGGGGAGTTTTCCAGCCAGTGCCTCCTCGGTCAGGACCGGTCCGTGCCATGCCCCGCAGACGACGGCAATTTTCCTGTCCTGCCCCTGCTTGGCCAGACTGCGAAGCGTTTTCCGCATGTAGGCTTCTCGCAGCAGGTCGCGCGGGGACGACTCCGGAAACTCAGCCCGAATGGCCTGCATCACCTCGAGAATGGCAACAAAGACCCCTGCAGAATCGTGCCGTCGCTCAATCTGCTCTTCCCACCACAGTTCGTGGTCGGAATATCCGGCTGTCTCAGCCAGCACAGCCAGTGGATCAATGCGCCATGTCTTCCCGGCGGTCGTTTCGCCAATAGTCTCTGCACTATTTTGAGGTTCGTTTTCTGATGTCGTTGTTGTAGATCCGGGAGAGATCTCCATGGCCATCTGAATGGACATCGGGAGATCCATGGCATGAACCGGGCGCCCGTTTCGCAATCCCCATTGCAGCGCCTGCCATTCTGGAGAGAAGACCGCCATCGGATAAACAACCGAACGTGATGGCTGGTCGCGGGGATAAACCAGCATCGCCACCGGGGGCTGCATGTCGGCATCAGCAGCATGAGAAAAGATCGGCTCCAGATCCGCGGGGGCTTCAATCACCACGACATCCGGCTGCCATTCGTCCAGCGCCGTCACCAGGCTGCGCGCACAGCCGGGGCCATGATGACGAATTCCAAAAATCTGGATCATGCCCCTCGCGCCTGAATGAATCGCCAATACCTTTATGCACCCGGCCGACCACTAGAACACGAACGTTCGCCGACCAGACGGGAATTCATTTTAAGAGGAGGAGCGATCACTTCGGAAGGAACGGATTTCTGCGACCCGTTCCCATCAGGAAAAGCACATTTCGGGAATGACAATTAGAGTCATCTGGTCTACGATGACATGATCCTGCGAGCTTCTCCCAAAATGTCGCGAGACATCATTCCGAGACTTCATTCACCGTCGTCGCAGGAAGCAGACATCGACTTCGACAGTCCATCCGCGAATTGCCCACAACAGGTGATCCCGTGAAGCGAGTTTCTCAAATTTTCAGACATGTCTGTGGATGGGGAATGATTCTGCTGGTCAGTCCGCTCTGTGCCGATGACTGGCCGCAATGGCGAGGACCTCACAGGGACAACATCTGGCGGGAAACCGGACTCCTCGACCGCTTTCCGGAGAATGGGCCGAAGGTCATCTGGAAGCAGCCTGTCGCTGGGGGATATGCTGGCCCCGCTGTCGCGAACGGACGGGTCTTCGTTACCGATTTTGTAAAAGACCCTGTCGAGAACAGTGGAAATCAGGGTGAAAACAGATCTCCAGGCGGTTTTACAGCGAAGGGGACTGAGCGGGTTCATTGTCTGGACGAAGCGACCGGGAAGACGATCTGGTCTCACGAATATCCGGTCACATACACCATCGACTATCCTGCCGGCCCACGGTGCACCCCCACCGTGGATGAGGACCGCGTTTACACCTTGGGGGCAGAGGGAAACCTCTTCTGCTTCCGGGTCAGCGATGGGACGATTCTCTGGTCTCGCGATCTGAAGGCAGACTACAAGACCAAAACAGCAACGTGGGGATATGCCAGCCATCCCCTCATTGATGGAAACAAGCTCATCTGTGTGGTTGGAACCGATGTGGCCCATGCTGCGGCGTTTGACAAACTCACCGGAAAGGAAATCTGGAAGACCGGAAAGGCACCGCAGCAGGGGTATTGCCCCCCGGTGATCTATGAGATCGGCGGTCAGCGTCAACTCGTGCTGATGAAGCCGGATGGAATGTACGGAGCCAATCCGGAAACCGGCGAGATCTACTGGGAAGCTCCTTACGAAGCGAGCTATGGCTCCATCATCATGACCCCCGTTCATGTCGGAGAGTACCTATACATCGGTGGGTTTCAGGAAAAGAATCTGCTGCTGAAACTGGCTACCGATCGTCCGGCAGTCGAGGTCGTCTGGAGAGACAAGCCGAAACATGGGATCTCTGCGGTGAACGTGCAGCCATTTCTCGCGGATGGACTGCTGTACGGCTTCCACGAAAATGGGGAAATGCGGGCCATCGAATTCCCGAGTGGAGAAATCCGCTGGCGATCTTCTGGCCCGTTTGAGGGGCGTCGCCGATCCTCAGCCACCGCATTCATCATCCGTCAGGGGGACCGGTACTGGATGTTTGCCGAGACAGGAGATCTGATCATCGCCCAGCTCTCCCCGGATGGATATGAGGAACTGGATCGGGTCCACCTGATCAAACCGACCAACCATGCATATGGCCGCGAGGTGGTCTGGTGTCCCCCCGCCTTCGCCAACAGGAAGATGTTCGTCCGCAATGATGAAGAGATCATCTGCGTGAATCTGGCTGCGAATCAGTGAGAGATCGCGGCCGTCCCGCAGTGATTTTCCTGACAAAATCACTGATTTCGGACATGGCGTGCAGTCTTTTGCCAGAGGGACCATAATGGAACAGGGCTCAAACTGAGCCTTTCAGTCCTGGTTCCCTGTTCCGTTGAGTATCTGATGTCTGCACTCACTGAGTTACAAAACGAAGTTCTCTCACTCCGAAATGCCCCTGCGATTGCATTTACTCTGACGGACTGGTCCGTCGTTGAACTCGCCGGGAACGACGCCCGGAGTTTCCTGCACAACTTCTGCACCAACGACATCAGGAAACTGTCCAACGGCCAGACATGCGAAGCCTTTGCCTGCGATCTGAAGGGGAAAATCCTCGCACATTTTCTCGTTCTGGCTCCCGAAGAGAATCTCCTGCTGGTCGGAGGCCCCGGAACGGCAACCGTTCTTGTTCCCCATCTAAGCAAGTACCTTCTTGATGCGAATGTCACGATTCGCGATCTGTCCAATCGCTGGCAGGTGCTATGCCTTCAGGGAGATCAGTTGAGCAATCAGGTTCAGCAGGTCACAGGAGAGGCCATCAGCACAGACGCTGGAACCTGCGGGAAGATAGATACCAGCCAAGTGGTTGTGGCCGGTGCTCCCTGCGTTCCGGCCCCAGGGCTCCTCATCATCGGCGAGGCGGATTCAGTCTCCCGCCTCACGTCGGCGTTTCCCCCGGAGGTGGTCGCGAACGGAACACCCGAGTTGTTCGATGTTTTCCGAATCGCTGCGGGTTTCCCTCTCCACGGGAAGGACATTTCCAACGACGATCTGGCCCAGAACGCTGCCCGGACGCCACAGGCGATCAGCTTCACCAAGGGATGCTATCTCGGGCAGGAGCCGATTGCCCGGCTGGATGCACTGGGACACACCAATCGTGAGTTGCGGGGACTTGTGATTGACAGCGGGTCGTGGTCCCCCGGAGACAAACTCTTTTCGGGCGAAAAGGAAGCAGGAACGCTGACCTCCGTCGCCACACTCCCCGCGAGCGGACGGACGATCGCTCTGGGGATGATTCGAACCAAAATGGGTGCTCCGGGAACGCAACTGACAGCACAACGGGACAACGAAACTGCAACTGCGACAATCGTCTGGCCCGAATCCGCTTCCTGATCTCTGACAGATCGGTCATCCCGACTGGCCCCGCTAGGATCTCAATGAAAAACAGGCGGCCACGAAACCGCGGACCGCCTGTTCATTTTTAAGTTTTTGCTTTGCCGTTCCGCTATGCGTGCGGTTCGGTCATGCTCATTGGATCCAGAGCCTTCTGCAGGACATCGAGAGGAAGGACTTGCTGCTCGACGCATAGCTCACGGATGGTCTTTCCGCTCTTGAAAGCCTCTTTCGCGAGCTGAGCCGATTTTTCATAGCCGATCAGCGGGTTCAGGCTGGTGCACATCGACAGGCTCTTTTCGACACCGGCTTCACACGCTTCCGGGTTGGCCTCAAGCCCTTCGGCACACAGGTCAACAAACGCATTGGTCCCTTTGGCAAGCAGCATCACCGATTCCAGAGTGGTCTGTCCCATGACCGGCATCATGATATTGAGCTGGAAATTCCCGCCGATGACCCCGCTTGTCGTGATGCAGCCGTCATTCCCAATCACGCGCGCAGCCACCTGCATCAGGCTCTCGCACATCACGGGATTCACCTTCCCGGGCATGATGGAACTTCCCGGCTGGAGGTCGGGAATCTTCACTTCATAAAACCCGCAGCGAGGTCCAGACCCGAGCCAGCGGATGTTATTGGCCACGTTCATCAGCGTCGTCGCAATCGCCTTCAGCTGACCGTGACACTCCACAAGCCCATCTCGCTGAGCGTTGGCTTCGAAGTGATTCGCTGCTTCGACAAACGGGAGTCCCGATTTCTCCGCCAGGACAGCAGCGACCCTCGATCCAAATTCAGGATGCGTGTTGATTCCGGACCCGACCGCAGTCCCCCCGACCGGCAACTCAAGAACCGCCTTGAGCGCGGTCTTCGCACGTTCGATCGACAGTTCGAGCTGTCGGGCAAATCCACCAAATTCCTGTCCCAGCCGAAGCGGTGTCGCATCTGCCAGATGGGTCCGGCCGATCTTGATGATTTGGTCCCATTCCTTCGCTTTCCGGGCCAGCACCTGCTGGAATCGGGTCAGGGCAGGAATGAGGTTGCTATTGATGCTCATCGCCACGGCAACATGAATTGCCGTTGGAAACGTATCATTCGTGCTTTGCCCCATGTTGACATGGTCGTTCGGGTGAATCGGTTTCTTGGCAGCGAACCGATCCCCCCCCATCAGCTCAATGGCGCGATTCGCAATCACTTCGTTGCAGTTCATATTGCTGCTGGTTCCCGAGCCGGTCTGAAAGACGTCAATCGGGAACTGGGAGTCAAACTTCCCATCAGCCACTTCCTGAGAAGCGGTGAGCATGGCAGCCACCTGATCGTCATTGAGTGGCTCCTTACCCGTCCCCGTGAGCTTGCCAAGGTCGCGATTCGCCACCCCGCACGCGTACTTCACCAGCCCCATCGCATGAATCAGATCCGAATGGAGCGGCCAACCGGAGACCGGAAAGTTCTCGATGGCCCGCTGGGTCTGGGCGCCGTAATAAGCCTGGGCAGGAACTTTGACTTCCCCCATGGAGTCTTTTTCAATGCGAAATTCGGACATGGCAGACTTCTAAATTGGTTCTTGCAAACACGAAACGTTCAGAGGTGGCAGGCCGGTCAATTGTCGGCAGAAGTCACAAGACAGGACCGCCGCACATGAAGATAGCAGTTTCAAGTCGGAGACGGGACTGCTCGACCTCATTTCAGGAGAAATGAAACGAGAGTCGACCGCAAAGCAACAGGCGGCGTTGATGCGTCACTGCGTCCCTTGGGTGCATCCCGGTCGTCTTCAACCACGCGGACGATCAAGAAATCCAACGAGTCCCGGCAAAGACGGTCCGCGTGCGAAACTATTCGGTCATCTGCGGAATGAAGTTTTTCCAGCACTCGTACTTGCTCAACGACAGCTGCCGGCTGAGCAGGGGACTTCGCTTTGGCTTTACAGGCTTCTGAAGCAACTTCATCCCCGCTTCTGCGGGCGTTCTTCCCCCTTTGTCGACGTTGCACTTCAGGCAGGCACAGACAATGTTTTCCCATGTGTCTGTTCCCCCCCGGCTCTTTGGGAGCACGTGATCCAGACTCAAACGGGGAGAGCTGTACCGTTTCCCGCAATACTGGCATCGGTGACCATCACGCAGGAAGATGTTGCGACGATTGAACTTCACCGAGTTCCGAGGGACATGTTCATACGTCAGCAAACGAATGATCCGGGGGGCCTGAATTTCGAAGTTGACCGACTTTACCCAGTCTTCGAACTCATCCCGCTGGCCGAGTTCGAGCTTTAATTGACTGAATTCCAGCCAGGAATCGAAGGTATATGAGCAGAAGTGACCGCCATCGACATGAACAACTTCTGCCAATTCCTTGACCAGAAGACAAAAAGCGCGGCGGACAGAGATCACATGGACGGCCTGAAAATGACGGTTCAGTGCCAGTACGCTGGCCTGCAGTGCGGATGAAAGCGACCGCACTGAATGGCTGGAGTCCCCCTGAGGGGGAGTGCCTGGAACGGGATACTGCGCAACGGAAACCATGCACGCTCCTGAACCAATTGGCCGCTCAGGAGAGAGGACGAGCCAGCTGCAGCAGGTGAAAAACCAGCTGACGAAGGACTCAGTCTGCGCCTGAGGCGGGACAACACACCACTCCTTTCGACCGACGCTGAGCGCCCAGCGACGAAGTCCGGGGAATGAAGTATCCTCGTTAATGTTGAGGAAATTCTAACCAGAGAAACCGATTCTGACAACTTTTGCGATTATCAGAACTGCTGTCGACATGATTACAACGTTCTGAAGTCCCAGAACATCAGCCACAACGTCGCCGAACATCTCCAGAAAAGTTCATCAACGAGGTCGCAGCTAATTTGCTCATCCATTCGATCGCAGTGACAACTCAAGCGTGGACACCTGCATGTTCTTCGAGGTTCATGAGAAAGTGAAATCAGAGATCTGGCTCTTTCAGATACTGACATGCTGACATAACGCCAGAGAAGCGAGAGCGAATCTCCCGGCAAAACGAAACACGGCAAAAGACGTTTTGCAGTTACTTTTCCCAATTGGAAAAGATCCCAATAACAAATAAGGCTTCGCATCGATCTCGAATGCGAAGCCTCTCGAGAGTGGATTGAAATTTCAATCACCCGGAATAATTCACGACTGCCTGATACTCTCTATTCAAATCAGACCAGAAAGAAGCATCCGGCAATCGGTCGCAACTCCTTCAATGTGACCTTAGCTCAAGACCAGAGGACCGTCCCCACAGTAATCGGGGTTTCCAAACCGCTCAATGTGATGCCCGAATCCATGTGCCAGAGACATCAGCAACCGGTTGTGTGGCACCCGATCGAACTTCAGTGAACGTCCCATCTTGAATCCAAGGTTACCGCCAATCATCACGAAGGGGATATCGTCCATGGAATGAGTGTTTCCGGTTCCCAACTCGTTTGTCCAGATCACCGTGGTATGATCGAGCATTGCCCCCGTTCCCCCTGGCTCGGGAGTCTCATCGAGCTTGCGAACCAGATGGGCAACCTGTTCGGCAAACCACTTGTTCATCTTTGTCAAGGCGACCTGTGCGTCCTCATTCTTGTCTGGCTCATGGGAGAGGGTGTGGTGATCCCCTTCGATTCCGAGCCACGGCATCTTCAGCCGACTGACCGAGAACGTCAGCTGTAGCGTGGCGATGCGTGCAAAGTCCGCCATCAGACTGTTGACAATCAGATCAATATTCATCCGCGTGAGCCGGGGCATATTGATATTCTCTTCTTTAATCCCAAGCTCAAGCTCTGGAACAGGATGATTCAGCTCAATCGACTGATCCTGCTGCAATGCCTTTTCAATATCGCGAACGTGGGCCGCCTGTTCATCCAGTAATCGACGGTCTTCAGCGGGAATCAGAGAGCGAACCTTCTTCAAGTCCTCCTGCAGGTCGTCAAAAATACTGTGAAGGTTTTCACGATCCTTCACCTGCCCATACAGGCGGGCAAACATTTCGTAAGGATTGTCAATTGGGGTCACCGGTTGATTGGGGCCACTATAAACCAGACGGGTAAACGGGTCTGCCCGGTCAGGAATCAGCACTCCGAACTCCAACGACCCGAATCGGGTCCGGGTCTCGGGATTGGCCTGAAGAAAGTTCTTGATCTCCTGATCAATGGAACACCCGTTGGCCCATCCACCCGTCGAATTGGCGGTCTGAATGTTTCCCGGTCGAAGTTCAATTCCCGTTAGCAGACACCCCATCCCGCGAATGTGATTGCACCCGTCCCCCTGAATGCGGTTCGAGACCCCTTTGACAATCAACATTCGATCTTCATAACCGGAAAATGGCTGCAACGTCTCTTTCAATTGAAACTTATCGCCGACTTCATCCGGCCAGAATGTCTTTTTCACCACACCGTTTGGACTGAAAACAATCACAAGCCGCTGCTTCGGCTTCTGCGAATTCGACATCGCTAAACAAGGGAGGTTTCCAAGAAACGGGAGTACCGCAGCTGACAGTCCGGCATGCTGCAGAAACTCTCGACGCGATTGATAAAATCGTGGCATGACCCTCCCTTTCCATTTCATCTCAGCGTGAATAACGAAACCCTACTTCGAAGAACCCGAGTGATCCCGGGCTGAAAGTGCAGAATCCACAGCAATCGTGACAAGCAACTGACGCATATTCAGTTCATGGTCGACAAAGCTGTCAGTCAACTTCGCATGCAAAGATGGCTCAAACGCCTGAATCGGCTGCTTGACAACGTGCTGAAACAGCAGCTCAACAAAGGCGGAATGTGTCTCTCGGCTGTCGGCAAGGAACTTTGCAAGTTCACGAGCATCGTTTAATGGGTGTTCCTGCCCCCGATGATCGACATACACCACATGAGTGTTGACGACCTTGCCTCGCTCCATCTGGCGAAATCGGCCAACAGCATCAAAACTCTCCAGCGGAAACCCGAGCGGATTAATAATTCCATGACAACCGAAGCAACTCGGTGATGATGTCTGTCTCTCCACACGTTCGCGGGTGGTCATATCGGGGTGCAGATCCGCCGGCTCAAGATCAACTGCAACAGGAGGCGGCTTCAGACGACGTCCGACAAGACTCCGGGCAAGAAACACTCCCCGGTGAATTGGAGAACTGCTGTCATGATAAGCCAGCCCCGACAACAGATAGGGATGTGTCAGAATTCCGGATCGGTTAGCGGGCTCAAACGGAACTCGCTGAAAATCCTTCCTGATTTCGATATCGACATCATAAAATTTCGCCATTCGATCATTTAAATAGCAATCTGTTGTCGTCAACAATTCATAAAAGCTCGATTTCTCACTCCAGAAAATGTCATCGACCAGTAAATGCAAAGATGTCCTCAAATCTGCAGCGATCGATGAATTGAAATCCGGGAACAACGACGAGGACTTGGAAAACTGGTAGTGCGAATCGTTGATCCAACTCTGGAAGAACGACTTGACCTTTAGACGGGCGCGCTCATCCCTGACCATTCGTTCCGCCTGAGCCATCAATTGATCACGGGTTTTCAGTTCTCCCTTCGCAGCCGCCTGGCGAAGCTCTTCATCAGGAATGGAATCCCAAAGCGCCAGAGCCAGCCACTCCGCCATGCGATAATCGTCGAAGTTGCGGGAGTCGATCCCTGGAAACAGAAATCGGGGCGACCGCAGCGTCAGCAACATGACCCGCTTTGTTGCAACGAATGGATCGTTCGCCGACTCAAACTGCTGATCAACGAACTGGGTACGCACTTCTTCTGTCAACGGGCGGCGGAAGGCCCGCTCGACAAACTGTTCGCAGAATTTCCGCAACCGTGTTTCGTGTTCCGATGAGTTCTCCTCCGACAATCCTGCAAACTCGTAGATCTTCGCCATCACCTCATCCGCGAATTCCACAGCGGCAAAGGTCATCGCATCAGTCCACTCGCGGGAAACAGAGACGCCTCTCTCATATCCCGCACTGCGATCATCTGGAGGAAACGGGGTCTCGACAATAATCGTCTCGTTAAATCGATTCGGGGAGAGATACCGCCCCGGAATCACTTCATCCTCTCCCTGAGGACGCTTCCACATCAGTTGAAACCGACCGACCTTTTCGGCAGTTGATTTATTGAACTCAACCTGAATTGGATAAACTCGACCGCCAACAAGGAAAATTGACTGCCGATATTCATCCGTATCCCCCGTTTTGACGACAGCATCAATGAGCGGATCTCCTCCTCCATATTCGCCCGCTGCGCCATCAGTAAACTTATGATTCACCCAAAAACGACCTGCATTGGGAGTCTTGATGATGAAGTCATAGACC
>CALLWY010000248.1 GCA_938015865.1 uncultured Planctomicrobium sp. | reverse complement strand
CGCCACATTGTTCAAAACGGCTGCGGGCCTTTTTCAGGGACTTTCTCCGGTTTTTGGAGAACATCTCCTCAATGGGACGTCCGCGATCCCACTGATTGAAATCGAGACTGGCCCGTGGCCAGCGATTGCGAAGCTGGATCTGAAAGCCCGCCAGCGTGGCAGCAATGTACAGATGCCGCGCGACCGGAGACTCGACATTCACAGAACGCAATTTAATGCCATGCCGGTGCTCTGAATTCCGGCAGTGATGGAGAAAGGCCGAGATGCTCCCTAATGGGTCTTCCGGATGAACAAGCATTCCCCCCTGAAATTGATAAACAGTCATCCCGTCCATCCAGTGAGGAAACGGGATCAATGAGGAAGCTCGAACCCGGGAGAGCAGGGTCACCAGCCGGAGGTCACCAACAGCAGTTTCCACGGTGCACAACTGGACATGGTCGGCGGCATCCATCACCTGACGGCTTGGCAGAACAAAATCGGGATGGAGAAAAGGGTTGCGGTCGATCGACTTCGCAGACAGTTCTCGCCATCGATCCACAAGATGATGTGTAACCGACGTCAGCGGCTGGAACTGGACGATCCAGTTCGAGTTGTCTCCGGAAATTTCCAGGCTGCGAATCACAGTTGGGACCACTTGAATATGACATCGCCTCATTCCAAATCCCAGAGATCTTCCGGAAGGTAGAATGAGTGACGTGCAGATCTTGAATCCGTAAAGTTGTCGTTATCCAAGACTGCCTTACGATTCCATTACGACACCGGTTTCCAACAGGAGATTTTGAAATCGGAAGGTCCGAAGAGACCGCAAATAATGAAGAAGACGGTTGTGACGACTGTGAGGGGAGGCGCGACTGTGTGGCGACACGCACCTGCGGGTGTTTCAACACCTGCCATGACCAGCACGGTTGATGTAAGAAGTTTCCCGGTCTGTGGTTCAGCAACAATCGGCAAGGGAATTCACTAGCCCTTAATGCGATCCCGGGAGTCCGCAACGCCGACCTGTTTTTCGATGAACTCGATCACCTTGCTGGCGACGTCGATCTTGGTCGCAGCCTCAATTCCCTCCAGTCCCGGAGATGAGTTCACTTCCATCACAACCGGACCATGACGGGATCGAAGAATATCAACCCCCGCGACACGCAGGCCGATGCACTTGGCGGCCCGAACCGCTGCCTGACGCTCTTCGGGCGTGATTTTGATCCGCACGGCAGAACCGCCGCGGTGGAGATTGGACCGGAATTCTCCAGGGCGGGCCTTCCGCATCATTGCTGCGACCACTTTTCCGCCAACGACGAAGCAGCGAACGTCGCTGCCGGAAGCTTCCTGAATGAATTCCTGAACCAGAATGTTGGCTTCGAGACCGCGAAACGCCTCAATAACGGCTTCAGCTGCTTTCCGGGTCTCCGCGAGGATCACCCCCACTCCCTGAGTTCCTTCCACAAGCTTCACGACCAGCGGCGCCCCGCCGACGATGTCGATCAGTCCATCAATATCTTTTGTGGAGTGGGCAAACCCGGAGACAGGAAGGCCGATTCCGTCTCGGGAGAGGAGCTGGAGACATCTCAGCTTATCGCGGGAACGGGTAATCGCCTGTGATTCGTTGGCAGTAAAGATCCCCATCATCTCAAACTGCCGGACGACAGCTGTCCCATAAAACGTATGGGACGCTCCGATTCGGGGGATCACCGCGTCAAGATCGTTCAGTTCTCGCCCGGAGTAGATCACGGTTGGCCGATGCGACGTGATGTTCATGTAGCAGCGCAGGTAGTCAATCACCTGCATCTTGTGCCCTCGCTGCTCGCCAGCCTCTTTCAGGCGTCGCGTCGAAACCAGCGAAGATTTCCGCGAAAGAATGGCGATCTTCAATGACCGCCGTGGCTCCTTCGGGGCCTCAGCAGCAACATTGTCATTGGAGAAGTCAGCAGTTTCAGTTTCGGCAGGTTCGATGGACATAGAAGCCCAGTGCGTACAGATTCGGTCCTCTTATTGCGCATATCAGACACGTTTAACGCCACTCTGCAAGCCTGTTCATGGGAGATTTCCCGATCGGCGTTATTTTCGTCGCGGAATGCTCTTCGGCCGGTGGGTTTTGTCGAGAAAAGAGGCGGACACATCAACCAGAAACCGTCCACGCAACGCTTCCCGGCCCAACAGCATACGAAATCCCATCTGATCGCGGTTCGCCAGCGTCAATTCAATTGGCCATGACTGGTCAAAAATCGAAATCGTCGTCTCGATAACATGTCGCTCGGAAAGATGGCCGCTGGAACTTCTGACCATCCGCATCTCAAGAAGGGGGGCTTCCGCGTTGACCAGCTGACGGACACTTCTCTGGATCGGATGAACCTGAAATCGAACGAAATCCTTTCGCCCTCGGCGGAACCGCTCAATTTCAAAGGCGTGCAGGGAAGAGGTATTGGCCCCGGTATCAATTTTCGCCTTGATCGACCCCACATTCAGTTCCGGGAGCGCAATCCATTCACGCCAACCGATTGTCAATCGAGCAGCGTCGTCGTTCGGCATGCATGAACCCGTCGGTCTGTTTCGATGAAATTCCGCTCTGGACAACACGTTCTGACATTTGAACCAGATTTCTGCAGAACTTCAAACGAATGCCGCTCCGTCGCCGGGGCTCAGCCTCTTCCTGCCCCCTTGACCGTCAAATAGCATCCCCCTGTCCGGGCTTCACTCTCTGTAACACCGGGCAACGGCGCCCCTGTGGGTCGGGCGACAGCCTTTGTCTCAGAAAAGTGTTACGGTCCATCACAATGTTGATCACCGCAGCAACGCCATATGTTCGTGAGATGTTCTCGAAAATAAGTTGTCCTCTTCTCCCTTTGCGCCTCCCCGTCTTCGCGTCCCTGCGTTCAATTCTCTTTTCCCTATCGAGAACCATTCCCCATCGTTGAATTGGCTTCATTGAATGGGCCAGTCCTGCCGGGATTGGCAATCCGGTGACAACTGGAGAGAGAACGCAGAGACGCGGGGGCGCAGAGTATGACCTCACCCCTATCTCAGGGGAGTGCCGGAGTAACCCGTTGCTCCATCACAGTGTTAATCAGCGCTGGGTAAATCAGCACTGGAACGCGATACGTTCGTGAGATGCGATCCAGACATTTCCCCGCCGGTTCGCGAAAGAAATCAAGAACCGCGAGCGTCGGCAAGTGGATTCAGTCCGCCATTTCCCGGAGGACTTCGGTGAGGATATCGCACCCCTGTTCGACGTCCTCTTCCGTCACGTTGAGGGCAGGGAGGAGCCGGACAACAGTGTCATGTGTCGCGTTAATGAGAAGCCCCCGGTCCAGACATTTCTTCACGGCCGGAACCGCCTCGATGTTCAGGTCAATCCCCACCATCATTCCGCAAACACGGACTTCCTCAATGATCGGGAGTTCTTCCTTCAGATTCTCGAACCGGGTCCGGAACCGTTCCGACAGAGCCTGAACGTTCGCCAGAACCCCTTCCTCCTCAATCGTCTCGATCGTCGCCAGTCCCGCTGCCATTGCCAACGGGTTTCCACCGAATGTGCTGGCATGAATCCCGGGGCGAAGGGCGGGAGCAATCTCTTCCCGGGCAACGACAGCCCCACAGGCTACCCCACCAGCGATCCCTTTCGCCATCGTCAGAATGTCTGGCTGGACACCGAATTTCTGATATCCGAACCACTCACCGGTTCTACCCATGCAGGTCTGGACTTCATCGAAGATCAGAAGCATTCCATTCTCATCGCAAATCTGCCGAAGCCCTTCGAGGAAGCCCGGGGCAGGGAGGTTGACGCCCCCTTCACCCTGAACAGGTTCAATGAGAATGGCGGCCGTTTCTTCATCCACCAGGGCGCGAACGGCATCCAGATCGTTGTGTGGAGCGTAGGAAAATCCTGCGACCAGAGGTCCGAAGCCTTCATGGTACTTGGGCTGTGCGGTCGCCGTTACAGCAGCAAAGGTCCGGCCATGAAAGCCGTTCTCGAAGGTGATGATCTTGTACTTTTCCTTCGCAGTCGCCAGACGGGCGAGCTTGATCGCCCCTTCAATCGACTCCGCCCCGCTGTTACAGAAGAAGACCTTCCCAAACCCGCGCGTACTGATCGCCTTGGCAAATTCCCCCTGCGCCTGTGTGTGCCACGTATTCGGCACATGAATCAGCTGGGCCACCTGTTCCTGAACAGCCTTGATCACGCGTTCCGGAGAGTAACCGAGAATGTTACAGCCCCAGCCCGGGAACAGATCGAGGTAGGAGTTCCCCTCCGCATCCCAGACACGAGAGCCTTCCCCCTTCACCAGACTGATGGGGTAGCGTCGATAATTCCCGATGACGTATTGCTCGAATAACGCAACGGTTTCAGCACTGGAAAGTGGCGAGCGGGACATAAGCGGACACGCAGTGAAGGTGACAAGAGTGAAAGAATGAATACCTGAATCAAAAGGGGGGAACCGTCCCCTCCATTTTGAAGGATGAATCGCGTCTTATCGAGACGGATTATCGAACGATCTCTGTTCCAACCCCTTTATCGGAGTAAATTTCCAGCAGCAGGGAGTGCGGGATGCGGGCATCGATAATGTGAATTTTCTCCACGCCCACCTCGAGTGCCTCCAGCGCTGCTTCGACCTTCGGCACCATCCCAGCCGAGATGGTCCCATTGGCGATCAGCTCCCGGCACCGTTCGACGGTCATATGGGGGACCAGCGACGCCGGGTCGTTCCGGTCCAGAAATATCCCCGGAACATCGCTGAGGAAAACCAGTTTCTCAGCATCCATCAATTTCGCAATGGCCGCAGCAGCTGTGTCGGCATTGACGTTGAGCGGAACCCCATCTGCATCAAGGGCGATGGATGGAATCACCGGAATCGCTCCGCTCCGGCAAACCGCCTGCAGGATTTCCCGGTTGATCGACGTCACCGCCCCGACACGCCCCAGATCAATCGGGTTTCCGTTTTCATCCGGCAGGGTCAGCTGAGCCCCAATCAGGACATTCTGTGTTCCGGGGTGCAGAGGAGTCGCACGCCCCCCCTGAGTGCAGATCTGATCCGCCAGAGACTCACAGATTTCTTCGGTCAGGACGCGGGTGGCGATTTTCAGGGTCGCTTCGTCAGTGTATCGCCGCCCCTGAACAAACCGGGGTTCGATTCCCGCTTCCGCCATGGCCCGGCTGATCGCTTTGCCCCCACCGTGAACCAGAATGGGCCGCATTCCGACGGCCTCCATAAACACGACGTCGGACAGGCATCGATACACCGATTCCGGGTCGTCCAGAGCGCTTCCGCCCAGCTTGATCACGACATAGCGATCCCGAAACCTCCGAATCCACTCAAGGGCTTCGACCAATACGTTGACTTTACTGAGGGCGTCGTTCAATCGAGGTGTCCGTAAGAGTGGCCAGATGCAATGCCCGCCGGGCAGGGAAAACGGATATTCTACGGGGGGCCGGTTGAGAGTCAAACCGGAGGGATCGGACTCGAAATTTCGTCGCATTGGCGCCTCCCCACCAGAATGCAGGGCATGCCGTCCGCGCAATTTGAAACGATTCTACTGCTGCGGCAGGATCGGAATGGAACTCCCCCTGCGGAATCGTGGAAAAAATGCTGCGAAGCGGACGAAAAGGAACAAAGCATTTCGAAAGGGACGCCCCAACTGCGTCCCTGAAGCTGTCTGCCTGAGGGATGATGATCGATTTCGCACGAAACCGGTCATCCTGATCTGGAACTGTTGACGTGAACATTGCGATTCTGGGATGTGGATTCGTCGCGGACATGTACCTCGCGACGCGTGCCAACTGGCCGGAGCTGAACCTGGTCGGAGCCTATGACATCAATCCGCAGCGTCTTCAGGAATTCACGCGCCACCATCGCCTTCCAGCCTTTTCCTCATTTGACGAACTGCTGGCGGACGATTCCGTTCAGCTCGTCCTGAATCTCACGAAC
>CALLWY010000247.1 GCA_938015865.1 uncultured Planctomicrobium sp. | reverse complement strand
GTGACGACCCCGGAAACAGACGCGCCCGCACCCGAACCGCCACACCCTTGCAGAACGAGTGCCACGCAGAACAGGACCAGTGACAATATGTGAACTTTTCTCATTGGGTGAATCATCGTTTCTTGTTGAAGAAGGATGCCGGGACATTTGTCAGGAAAAACGTATTGATCCCACATCATTGGTCTACACCGATTCATTTCACTGATCAAAACCGATGTCCCTCTTGGACTGCAAACGGGAGGAAACCCGATTTCCCTGATCATGAATGACAAAACACTCAGGCAATCAATAGGTTTCTAGAATTGACCAACGGGCATGCCGTCCTGACGATTGAGAAGATATTCATAAAGACTGTCAGCCGCCGATGTGTTCATCGTTCCCGTGAACGCAAACTCCACATTCTCGCTGATGAAGCGAACGGAACCGTCTCCCATGACGAATTGTGCTCCGCCAGAGTGGTGGCTGTGAAACGATTCGCGGCGATTGTCCACAGTCGTTGATGATGTGTTAATTGAGTGCCGTCCCCCTGCCAGAATATCATCGAGACACTGACTTCCTGCCCCGGACTTGCAACCTGCCCAGGCTTTTGCTGACCAGACTTCTCCTTTAAATTCGTAAGCTGCTTCACCAACAAGAATTGTATTGCTTAAGCCATCGGTAATATCTCGAAACCGGACACCACTCGCACACCAGAACAGTCCTGTCACATAGTCCGGATTGCCATCGAGAACATCAATCGCATTATTAGTGGCATTCGGTACGGTGCGATGAGAAAAGTTACCCGCATAATTCGATTTGGCCGTCTTTAAAAATGATCCATCAACGGTAGTCCGAATCGTCAGACCGACATCCGACGGACAGAGGTAAGCTGGAATGATTGTATGTGCCAAGCCATTTGGCCCCGATTCCTGACCGGCATCCAGCAGGCGTCCGCTTCCGATGGTTTGCTGATAAATGGCATTCTGATCAATGAATGGCAGAAGGAATGCGGCCCAGCCCCAACATTCGATATTCCCATTCGTGTGGGCCAACAGGTGACCTTTATTACTGCGGGCTGATCCTGCTCCAGCATAATGCGGGTCGTCCTTCATCTGAATCCAGCCGGGAGGCAAAACCTTATGTGTCTCGGCATAGTTATGCATCGCCAAGCCAATCTGTTTCAGATTATTCTTGCATTGTGATCGGCGAGCTGCTTCTCTTGCCTGCTGCACAGCGGGCAAGAGAAGCGCAATCAGGACTGCTATGATTGCGATGACGACGAGTAGTTCGATTAACGTAAATCCGGCAACGCGGTTTGCGGTCCTTTGATGTTTTGTAGTCTTCATTTCTTACTGCCAATTCAAAAATTAAAGGTCATAAAAAGGCGGATTTAATCCAACATCAATGATGAATCACTTTCTGCCTGAAGGAGAATTCGAATCTGATCGATGTTCAGCCCTGGCGCCTGCAACGTGGCAGTCACCCCGAGTCTGTCATTATGGATCGTGATAGAATCGTTCGCTTCCTTGGATGATTTCCATGGAGCGGCCGTCCCTCGGCTCAAGTTGCCCGGTGCAATGACATCCTCATCAGTGGGGTATTCAGTCAATGGTGACCCAGCGAAGGCATCCGAATCCTGCAGCCCCATCGCAGAGATGATGATTCCCAACACAGGGCGATCAAATCGGACGGTCCCAGTCAGCGGTCCTTGTTCCTGATCGAGGTCGGAATGAATCATGATCGACCGACAGCGTGTCCCGGCAGGAAGCTCAATTTCCTTAACAGGTGTGGCACATGTAATTGTCTTGGGCTCTGGGGAAATCACCCTGATCGGCTTGGGAAGAGTGACATCATTCCGTTCCGCAAAAAGATAGAGCGTCTGATCACTTTGAAGCTGACCAGCGCGGACAGAGGTCGGTGGGCTGGACAGATAGTGAATCTCTCCGGAGACATGGAGAATGCCGTCCAGTGCCATCACTCCAGCCGCAAACTGCTGCGGCCCAGATGGTTGATCGACATGCGCTGGAGCCTGGTCACGTTCAAGCCTGGCTGCCTTGCCGGCGCGAATAAGCAACGGCAACTCCTGATGCCCCTTGTAGCTCGATCGGACCGCGACGGAGCCAGAAAAGACCTGAACATACGACCGTCCCTCCGGGAAAGTGGACACACCAAATGTTGTTCCTAAGTCGACAACTTGTCCATGAGGGGTATCGACCCGAAATCCCACAGCGGAATCAGGGACTCGTGCGATGAGGCGTCCGTATTCCAATGATGCTTCTGATGGGGAGCGAAACCGCACCTTTGCCGGACCCTCGATGACACACATGACTCCATTTTGCAACCAGACTTGAGACATTCCGGATTGATATTCCAGATCCTGATTTGCCCGTATCGCAGTCTGCTCAAATGCCTCCGTGCGATTGCCATTGGGATGAAGGCCAATGACTCCCTTTCCAACCACGGGGGAACGACGCAATACCTCGTTGTCGTTTTCTGTAACGGCGACCCCACTGTGAACCGGCTGCCACCAGATTCCTCTGGTCAAAAACAACCCAAAGGTGATGAAGCAGCCTGCAAGCAGTCCTGCTGCTAACCAGAATGTTGTCGCAGGACGTTGAGGCTCGCTCCGCTGGGCGGAAAAGGGTTCATCTTCAATGGCACTGCGAGCTTTCTCCAGATAGCTCAAGTGGGAGTGGACTTGCAGATGTTCGATATACGTCTGACGCGCATCGACATCTTCCATTAGTATGGACTCAAAATATTCAAACTCTTCCGAAGTCATCCCGCCGGTGATCAGCCGCTCGGTCAGTCGTCGAATTGTTTCACGGTTGTTGGGTTTACCTGTGGGGCCGATCACCTTCGACCTCCATCCCGATTTTTCGATCGATGCATTTTGAAAGTCGAATCCGGATTCGACTGATTGCCTTGTGGAATGTATTAGGTGACTTGCCGCGTTCGCGGGCTTTGTCAGCGAGAGTTGTCCCTTCGCGGTAGTACATCCGGACAAGCTGTTGCTCAGTCCGTGTCAGCTTTTCAAGGCATTCTTCCAGTGCCGTCAGGCGAATTTCCAGAAGCTCCTCAGCTGCGCTCTGCATTTCAAAGAGCTTGTCCACAAGGGCGGGATTGAATTCGAATCGCATCCGGAGCCGTGAACGCCGATGATTACGGACGACATTTCGAACAACACTTCTTCCCCAGCGCAGGAAACTTGTTCCGGGCTGAAACTCATCGAAGTTCTGCCAGAGAATCACACTGGCGTCCTGCATGATGTCGTCAGCCTCATGGATATTTGCCCCCATCGCGAGGCAACAGGCGTGGAGGTCGCGATAGTATCGACTCAGCAGGGCAACGAACTCAGCCTGCCGGTCAGCACTTTGAGGAAGAATAGGAGGTGAAGATTCCTCCCGATCTTTCGCGAAACGGGACATCAATACTCAATCTGTTCTGGTTCTTCTGGTTCCCAGACGCTCGACGGCGCATCTCACGTCGCATGAGGGAGGTGCCGTTCATCAACAGATGTCGAAATTCATACAAACGTGACCAACTTTTTGCCGACAAAGAAGCAAGTCCAACCGCAACAGTTTTTGTTAAAAGAAGTTACAATTTTTGCACGTCCATCAGATTGGTCTTTATTTTAAGGAAAAGTTCTCCCTCAGGAGCGACTCCGCCGGCCTGGAAGCGCTCAACGAGGAAAGCGACAACAACAGCAAACCCGCCGTGGAACGTCCACGACGGGCTCGCTGTCTTGTCTTTGATCAACCTGTAATACCGCAAAAACTACGGTTTTTGACTGGGCGACGACGTCAGGATTTCGTCCAGTGGTGTTCCGGTCGCAGCGCCCAGTTCCACATTCAGAAGCCGGGCAATTGTGGGGGCAACCCGATGATTCTCGATCACCTTCAGTGGTACTCCCGGTTGAATTCCAGCCCCGGCAGCAATGAACGTGGCGAGCATTTTAGGGTTCGATGACAGAAACCCGTGCGTTCCCAATGTTCCGCTACTCTCTATAATGACGTCCTCTCCCGTCGCAGTCCCACCGAACCCGTAACCATCTTTGGCGACCAGGATGAGATCGGCCATCTGGGAATACTCTTCCGGGTCGGGAAGGCCATACTTGCCGAAGGATTCCGGCGTCAGAACTTCAGCAATTCCTTCGACCGACTGAAACAGGGTTTTCACTGCGTCACGATCGGCAGCGGCGGTGTCCGGTCGTGTCAGATAGACCATTGCAATTCCCCCTTCTGGAATCGCATGAACTCTCGCTGCGGTGACCTGCTTCCCTTCCACCGTCAGAAGACCCGCCTTCCGCAATGCCACGTTGGGAAGGATGGTCTTCGGGATCGCCATAAACCCATGGTCCGAAACAATCAGAACCGTCGTCGACTCCCGGATGCCCGCCTCATCAATCGCCTGCAGGATCTCGCGGACATGTGCATCCTGAAGGGCCATTGCCGTGAATCCGGGGGTTGTTTCAGGACCATACCGGTGATGAGTCGAATCGAGGTTGAGCAGGTGGACCAGCGTCAGAGCGGGACGATAGGTCTTCAGAGCATAACAGGCGGCATCAGTCCAGATCTGGTCACGGACAAGGACGGGCATTTTGTTAAATGTCTCCCGGATATCCGCCGGGACAACTTTGGCCTCAATCAGCTCGTCGATGAAGCGGGGCGTGGAGTAGTTGATGGCCTGCGGGGTATCAGGAATGTCCGCCAGATACGATTTGGAATTCCGGGTACAGGGCCAGTTCATCGCGACGACAGTACGCCCCTGGGCATGTAATGCATCGGCAATGGTGGGAATGCGAACCAGTTCCGAATGGTCCGCAAAGGGATTCACTTTCACGGGAAGGCCCAAGCCCCCGCGAACCAGCACGCCATTAAACAGAACCCCATGATGTTCCGGATTCGCTCCTGTGATCAGAGTGGTGTGGTTTGGCCACGTGACGGATGGATTCGAGGGAACCATCCCCTCTGCGACGACTCCCCTTCGAGCCAGTTCCCGAAGAGTTGGCAGTGAGGCTCGACTGTCGTGAATCAGAGAGGCTGGGAGGCCATCAATGCAAATCAGAACGACATGGTCGCTCGCCGGAGCAGTGGCTCCGAACATGAACAGGCCTAAAAAGGGGATCAGGAACAGGACCGACTGTCGCCATGTCGCAGATTTCATAGAGGGTTGTCCTTGCTGGCGGGAGAGCGGGTGTGGAGAAACAGGAGAGATGCAGGCGACGGGCCTGGGGAAAGATCAATCCCGAAAACCTGCTCGGCGAGTATATTCATTGCACCGGAATTCCATCAAATCCGGCTGATCAATTTTGCGAAGAGAGGCCAATCCTCAATCTGGAATGATCAGGACGCCAGACAAATGAGAATGTTGCAGTACGTTAAAGAACAACTGCATTGCGAAAAGAGAACAGGATTGCGTCACGCGGCATTATAGGGCATGAGCGCAGTGTCGGCTGCAGGAAGGATCGTTCGACTGCGACTGCTGAAACTCTGTCGACACTCCCCAGTTCCATCCAGAAGGAGAGTGTCGACAGAAGAGTCTCTCTGAGAATCAGGCATCGACCTGAGCGTTCGCCCGATGGAATTCATCGATGTCGATGAGGACTTGTTCCCGCTCAGGCTCGAAGAGATCGCCAATAAGCAGGTCTGTCACGCTTCCTTTGTGTTGCGGGTATTTTCGAATGAACTGTCCGAAGCTCAGTCCTGAATAGTACTCCAGCACCAGTCGACGCATCCGGTTCATTCCTTCAACAAACCGCGGGCTCCAGTGACCCAGCTGCGCTGCAGACGTGTCGCCCTTCTTGAGCCCCTCGCTGATGGCTTTTGCAGCCAGTGAGCCCGACTTCAGAGCGAGAAGAACTCCTGAGGAATACAACGGGTCCAGAAATCCAAAGGCGTCCCCGACCAGCACCCAGCCATCTCCGGCCGCCTGCTTCGAACG
>CALLWY010000246.1 GCA_938015865.1 uncultured Planctomicrobium sp. | reverse complement strand
GCAAACGCATTCTCTCGCAAAACTTCACCAACCAAATTGCCAAAGTGCTGTGCTCTCTCCTTTCCGGAGAGAGAAGTCTTCTGCTGTTCAGAAGACCAGTGTTTCCCGCTTCGTGTGGGCGGGCTCGGAATATTATCGGCTCCGCGGCTTCCGTCAACTGACTCGAACAAGATTTTTTTCACAGCCCACCCAAATCACGCCTATCCCGAGTTGCCACAATGAGATAACACGTTTCGAGCTCGCCAAAAATTCCTGAATACCGGCTGTCCCAAAGCATTTTCGGCAGGACCGATGAGACCAACCTCCCGTCATCACGTACTCCAAACCCCGACACTTCCCTGATTACCCCAGCCTTCAAGGAGTGATTTCCGACCTCTTTCCGGACGATGTCGCCGAGGTGGATGCGTTCCCATACGCTCGACACTCCATCTTGACCCTGTTTCCGCCTTTCCTGTGTAATAGTCCCTCAGAACATGGCTTGATGCTTTTGAGTCGGAACGGAATCCTTCTCCTTGAACACGTTTGATCGCTACCTTCTGGGGCGCTATCTGCACGTCGTCGTCGTCTTTGCTGTGACGGTGATCGGCCTGTACGCGATCGTCGACGGCTTCACCAACCTCGATGAATTTCAGGTCAAAGCCGGGTCAGATGAGGGATCTCTCGGACTTTTTCTTCGAATCGCGAGACACTACCTCTACCAGTCCGCCGCCATCCTGAACATTGCCGGGCCAACAATCCTTGTGATCTCGGCGATGTGCGTGCTGGCCCTGATGCTGAAGCAGGGAGAAATTCATCCGGTTCTGGCGGCAGGGGTTCCAACGTATCGGGCCACTGCGTCGATTCTGGTGGGATTGCTCCTGGCCAATGGCGCACTGATTTTCAACCAGGAGTTGATTCTTCCCCGAATTGCAGCCCATCTGCAGGGGCGCCGAGGCGACCAAGTGGACGATGCACTGCAGGTCGAACCTCAGCATGACTTCATCACAAAGATTTTCATTAGCGGAACAGGCCTGATTCCTGCGGAACGAAAACTCAAAGAACCAGAATTCATTCTCCCCAGCCCGCTTCTGGCAAGTTCGCTGGTCGTTCTGAAGGCCGACGAAGGGTTTTACCTCCCTCCCGAAAAGGAAGAAAAGGGGGGATGGCTGCTGAAAAACGTCGCTCCACGATTCGAAGACCTGCCGCTCACCGACGCTGGACGACAAGTCATCATCCCGCAGCCTAACTCAAGAGATGTCTTCGTTCTCGCTGGACTCTCCTTTGACCAGCTGAACCGACATGTCTCCAACCCCAGCCTGATTGGGACACCGAACCTGATCCAACGTCTTCAGGAACCAAGCGGGACAAGCATCAGCCGTCGCCGACTGCTCGTACAACTGCATGACCGATTGACTCGACCGATTCTGACGGTGATTGGCCTTTATCTGGTGATCCCACTGATCGTCCGCAAGGAAAAGATGAGTGTCATGCAGCAGGTCACCAACATCGCCACATGCATGGCCGTTCTGGGAGTCGTTTTTGGTGGCGTACTTGGGCTTCAAATGCTGGGTGAATCAGGAATTCTAAGACCAGAGCAGGCCGTTTGGGGCGCCTTGATCGCAGCGGGAGGAGTCGCAGGTTGGTTAACAGGGATCGTTCGGACCTAACGGTCAGTCAACTTTGCCGCGAGAGTTTGCCGACAAGTCCTCACCCTGCTTTCCGAATGTCCGTGCATTTGAACATGCGGGATCCAGCCCCTGTTTTCACTTCGCACTGGAATTCTCGTGAATTCTCCCCTTAGAATTCGGTCAGAGCTGACCATTTCCCCAATCACTGTCTGACCGAGGGGGAATACCGCTGTCGTCCGGCAAACGTGTCCTGTCAACGGTTTCGAGGATCTCATGAAAGTACTTTTGGCCAATCCCCGCGGGTTCTGTGCCGGGGTCAATATGGCCATTGACTGTCTGGAAGAATGCATTCGGGCATTTGGTCCGGAAATCTACGTCTATCACGAAATCGTTCACAACCGGCATGTCGTCGAGCGTTTCACCCGGGAGGGGGTCAAGTTCGTTGACGATCTGGAAGAAGTGCCACCCGGATCGATTTTGCTCTACAGCGCGCACGGTGTCTCTCCTGAAATCCGGGCCAAGGCAAAAGCCCGCTCATTGCGTGCAATCGATGCGACATGTCCGCTGGTGACCAAGGTTCATCTGGAAGCGATCAAGTTCGCTCAGGCAGGCTACAACATTGTGCTGATCGGCCATGAAGGGCACGACGAGGTGATCGGCACGATGGGAGAAGCCCCGGAAAGTATCACACTCGTGGAAACGGCCGAGGAAGTTGACTCACTCCCTTTCTCTACCACAGACAAAATCGCCTACCTGACCCAAACAACCCTGAGTGTCGAAGAAGCAGGGGTTGTCATCCAGCGATTGAAGGAGCGATTCCCGCAGATTGAGGCCCCTCCCAAAGAAGATATCTGCTATGCCACGACCAATCGCCAGCATGCGGTCAGGGAATTAATCGGTCGGGCAGATCTGCTTCTGGTTCTCGGCAGCCAGAACAGTTCAAACAGTCGACGACTGATGGAAATTGGTCTCGCAGAAGGTCGTCCTTCGTATCTGATCGATGGACGCCATGAACTTCAGGAGAGCTGGTTTGAAGATGTTTCGACTGT
The DNA here is from genome assembly GCA_938015865.1 of uncultured Planctomicrobium sp. GTDB lineage: Bacteria > Planctomycetota > Planctomycetia > Planctomycetales > Planctomycetaceae > Planctomicrobium. Next base: position 16,669 of record CALLWY010000246.1, on the reverse strand, counting down.
GCTTGTGACTGCCGGAGCAAGTGCTCCGGAAGTTGTGGTGCAGGAAACCCTGAGCTATTTGAAAGAGAACTTCGGAGCAGAGATCGAAGAGATCACTACCCGAACGGAACACGTCACATTCCCACTCCCCAAGGAACTCCGGGCGCTTCAAATAAAATGATTAAAATGATCCACCAAGATGGTTTCATCATGATGGATCATAACGTCATTAATTCCTGCTCATTCTGTCTCCGGAAAGCAATCACGCCCCTATTTTGACTGAATGTCAAACTCGAAGTGGTTCTTTCCACCAGCGGTCACCTCGGCACTCAATCCGGAGGTCTTCGGATGATTATACCGGGACGGAATCAAGGACTCGAGCGTCATGGAACGGGAATCAAACTTTTCGACATCTCCTGGATGTGACACCGTCGCTTTATTGGCGGCTTCCGGTTCTTTCAGAACAAAGATGGCCACCTGATGCTTCCCTAACGGGACACCATCCCCGGGCGTATAAGTTGTCATTTCGACAATTTCACCATCTCTGATTTCGCCGCTTGCGGGGCGTTGATTCGGAGATTCGAAAACAATTCTCCCGCTTTCGACCGGTTTTTGATCGATCGTCACCCTGCCGGTAATTCTGGACACCGGCACTTTGTGAGAGTTTCCGCAGCCCCAGAAACAAACGACTCCAATTCCAAAGATAACATTCAGAAGATAGATCCGTGTGAGTCGATTAAAATTCACCAACGGTCTCTCCCCCATCTCTGGATCCCATGGCCCGATAGGTCTCTCCGGAAATGTTTTCGTTGATGAAACGGATCGAACCATCTCCCAAAAGGAAGTGGCAACCGCCGGTATGAAAGCTGCGAAAACCGACCGATTCGTCGTAGCGCGGATTGTTATTATCCGGCATTGAGGCCTGCAGTGAAGCGTTCATGTGGTTTATGGGGTGGGCAGTGGTCCCAAAGCTCTGGACCCCCCAGTTCTGAGTGACGCACAGAGCGCCAATACACTCCCCAATACAGAATGTATTTGAGAGTCCGTCTGGGACATCCCGGAAGCGGGCACTCCTGCCCCTCCGGCTGATCATTCCGCGAACCGGCTCACCACAGGACACGTTTCCAAATGCAGGTATTTCTCCTACCCCCGTCGAGTTCTTATAGTCTCCAACCACCGTAGCATAGTCTGCCTGCGAAATCACCCCGACTGATGCAGCAATGTGCTCTTCTTGCCGAAGCTGATTCGCCAAGGGATCTGAAGGACACAGGAAAGCAGGATGGACCTTTTGCAGGTATTGAAGATTTGACGGCTCCGATGACGCGAGATCAAAATTGAAGCTGTTATAAATCGCCGCCTGATCCATAAAGGGCAGAATCATCGGAATCCATCCCCAGAGTTTGTTCCCATTTGGAGGATTCAGATTCGGGCAAGTCGGACTTTGGAGTGGAAGGATGTTGTGGGTGTCATGATAATTGTGAAGTGCCAGGCCGATCTGCTTGAGATTGTTTTTACACTGGCTTCTGCGTGCCGCTTCCCGAGCATTCTGAACAGCGGGCAATAAAAGGGCGATGAGCACTGCAATAATGGCGATCACCACCAGCAGCTCAATCAGAGTGAAGCCGCCCATGCCATGAGAAGGCTTTTGCTCAAACCCGCCCCGCACTTCGGGACTTGAGCGATTCAGTTGCGGCCAACGATTCCGCTGTCTGTGAACATCCTCCCGAAAAAACCGACCCACCATAGCACGCATCCTCAAACGAGAAATCATGCCGCAGTACCGCATTTCAGGTTGATCATGCCTCGAATCGAGTTGAAGTCAGAAATTGTCCCCGGAGAAACGAGCGACTCCAGCCTTCAATTTCGGGCACAATAAGAGTGGAAGCCAAATGACTTACGGCGAAAGTGAAAGAGAAACACTAAAGAAGGGTGATCAGGAAATTAGAAATGCGGAATTTCACTTCGAACCACTCAGCCGAAACTCTAGCAGCCCACGCATCAACAGTCAAGAACTTGTTTATGCATCAAGTCCTGCCTGTTCTTTTTGATCGGATCGAAGCATTCCGGCGCCCTTCCAGCCTTCGCCAATTGAAATAGCTTCGACAGAGAAGCGATACTTGTTCTAGTGGTGAGCGTTTTTAAGAGCCAGCATCTTTTTCGCCCGCTCCAGAGCCGTTGCCTTCTGAGCAAAACCTGCGTCATCGTGAGGCGTCATTGCCATGGCTGCTTCCAGATCCGCCTGAGCCTTTTGCACGTCAATAGCAGAGACATGAATGGCCCTGTTGGTCAGCAGGGTGACAACACTCCCCTTGATCTGAGCAAACCCGCCGTCGATGAAGTAGCGATCCTCGCCGCTGGAGGTTTCAAACTTCAGCTCGCCGATCCCCAGCCGTCCGACCAGCGGAGCACGGCCGGGCAAAACACCGATCTGCCCGTCATACAGCGGGAACCGAAGCCCTTTGACAGGTTGATCCAGAAGAGTCTTTTCCGGAGTCACCAGCACCAGGCGGAGTTCTGTGGCAGCAATCATGTGTCCGACGTTTCTACGAATCTGACAGTTTCAAACCTGTAAATGATCTCGTTGAGATTCAGACAACGAGCATCGGCCCCTTCCCTTCTCCAGAATCCATTCTTCCAGCCCCTCTCAAGCCAGAGAAGATCCCACCGAAATCGAAGGAGCCTTGATGGCAGAACTTCGGTCGCCTCCCGCCAAACGTGACGGGAGGCGACACGAGAGTTGAATCAGCTCTTGGCCATTCGTTCTGCCTGTTCGGCCGCTTCCTGAATTCCCCCCACGTACATGAAGGCCGCTTCCGGAAGGTGATCCCATTTACCGTCGCACAGTTCTTCGAACGAACTGATCGTGTCCTCGAGTTTGGTGAACTTCCCGGACTTCCCGGTGAACACTTCCGCCACGAAGAACGGCTGCGACAGGAATCGCTCGATTCGACGAGCCCGCAGCACCACCAGTTTGTCTTCTTCGGAAAGTTCTTCGACCCCGAGAATCGCGATGATGTCCTGAAGTTCACGATACCGCTGCAAAATCTTCTGCACGCGGCGGGCAACGTTGTAGTGCCGTTCTCCCACCACGTTGGGATCGAGAATTCGAGACGATGATGCCAGCGGATCGATGGCGGGGTAAATCCCCTTCTCGGAGATCTTTCGCTCGAGGTAAATGAACGCATCCAGGTGGCTGAAAGCCGTCGCCGGAGCGGGGTCGGTCGGGTCGTCCGCAGGAACGTAAACTGCCTGCACGGAGGTGATCGCCCCCTTCTTCGTCGATGTAATTCGCTCCTGCAGCTGACCAAGTTCCGTTCCCAGAGTCGGCTGATATCCCACTGCAGAGGGCATACGTCCCAGCAGAGCGGACACTTCCGAACCGGCCTGCGAGAAACGGAAGATGTTGTCAACGAACAACAGGGTGTCAGCACCGGTCGTATCGCGGAACCACTCGGCCATTGTCAGACCGGTCAGAGCGACGCGGAGACGAGCACCGGGCGGCTCGTTCATCTGTCCGAACACCATGCAGGTCTGCTCGATAACCGAACGCCCCGTGTTTCCGATCTTCGTTTCACCCATTTCCAGGATGAGGTCGTTCCCTTCACGGGTACGCTCACCCACCCCTGCGAACACCGAATATCCCCCGTGCTCGCGAGCAATACGGGCAATCAGTTCGGTCAGAATCACGGTCTTCCCGAGACCGGCTCCACCGAACAGTCCCGCTTTTCCTCCGCGGACGAATGGGGTCAGCAGGTCAACCACCTTGATCCCGGTCTCGAAGATTTCGGTCTTCGACGAGAGGTCCTGCAGCTTCGGAGCTTCGCGGTGGATCGGCCATCGCTCCTGGGTAACAACCGGTCCACGTCCGTCGATCGGTTCTCCCAGCACGTTAAACACTCGAGAGAGGGTTTCCTTTCCGACCGGAACGGTCAGCGGTCCCTGAGTATCGACGACCTCCATCCCGCGGACCATTCCGTCCGTCGTTGACAATGCCACGCAGCGGACACGTCCTCCACCAAGGTGCTGCTGGACTTCTCCAGTCACCTTGATTCTGATCCCCTTCACTTCCGTGTCGACCTGAACGGCATTGTAGATCGCCGGCAGAGCGTCCTCAGAAAATTCGACGTCAAACGTAGACCCAATCACCTGGGTAACGCGGCCGATATTGGTAGCAGTGGCTGTGGACATGGTCGTTGTCAGTGGGTTTTGGGAATGGAAGGACGCCAGACAGTAACTCAGTGACCAATCTTACAGAGTCCTGTCAATTTGCTCCTGCTCCATCAGCTCCCGACTCCACTTCCTCTAAAGTTTGCTGATTGATATCGCCCAACTCACAGGCAATCACGAACTGTGTCTCTGGTTCACTTACTCAGCCTGCCCGCTGCGATACTCTGCGGAACAGGCTCATCTCGTGCCCCATTTGCCTTCTCTGTTTGAGTCATGCCCCTTGCAGAAAAGGCGCTTCGAATTTGTTGTTTCCGTATCCGTCTGCCGTTTTTGATCGAATTCTGTCCTGCGATCCTGAATTGTCACGAATCACTGGACTGCACTGTCTGAAACGAAATCAATGACAGACCTTCGCCCGATCGCAACCCCATGCAGACACCCTATTCCAGTGCTGCCGCACCTCCGATGATTTCGGCCAGTTCCGACGTAATCTGCGTCTGACGGGCCCGGTTATATTCCATGGAGATATTACGGATCATTTCATCTGCATTCTCTGTCGCACTCTTCATCGCGACCATTCGTGCGATCTGCTCGCCAACGGCTGCATCCAGGAATGTCTTGAAGAAACGAGCCTTGAAGGCAGCGGGGACAATCTCCTCGAGAATCTCCGCTGCACTCGGCAGAAACTCATACTCAATCGGGGTCGACTTTCGGGTGTTGTCAACGGTGACCAGATCTCCGAAGGGGAGAAGGGTCTCGACGACAGGGATCTGTCGTGACGAAGACAGGAACTTCTGATAGGCAACATCGAGCCGATGGAGCCGACCGGCGATGAAATCCGCAACGAGTCGATCCGCAATCGCGTTGACTTCCTCGAATCCGGGTTTGTCTTCAAAGTTCGTGTAGCTGTGAGCCACCGGGCGTTTCTCGAACTTCATGAATGAAAGTCCCCGTTTCCCGGAGACTTCCAGAGTCAGATTCTGCCCGGCAGCAGTTATTTCCCGAATCCGACCGACTGCTGCGCGAAGGATTCCACCGTTGTATCCACCGCACAGGCCCCGATTCGAGGTCAGCACCAGTAACGTAACGTTCTCGGTCTTCTCGGGCTGCTTGAGGAGTGGATGATCGAACTCCAGATCCGCCTGAGCAAGGTCCGCAACGATTTCGTTGATCTTCTGGGTATATGCAGCAGCTTCAGTCGCCCGGTCCATGGCCTTTTTGAACCGCGCGGTTGCGATCAGTTCCATCGTCCGCGTGATCTTGCGGATGTTCCGGACTGCCTTCCGGCGTTTCACTAATGCACGTGCTTTGGCCATCGAATTATTTCAGCGTCTTTTTGTTGAAATGGATATCGAGTGAACAAGGGGAACAATCTGCTGACTGAGTTGATTCCAACTCCGACGTCTCAATCTGTTGATCGCCTCACTGCACTCCTGATGGATTTGCTCCATCCCGTTCGACTGCTTACCGGCAACATTCGTTCTGTAGGCGTCATCTGGAGTGAAAACGACTTGTCGCCCCAAGGGGCTTCGCACTTCCAGATGAGGGACAACGTTCGGAGAATTCAACAACTCGCTGCTGAAATCTGCCCGGGACGCTGTCCCTACCCACGTCCTTCCTCTGCCTGATTGGCTTAATTCGCCCCCACCAGTTCCGCGTCGGCAGCGATGCGCGTCTGGAACTCGTCGAGAGCCGCTTTCAACTGAGCTTCAATTTCATCAGTCAAAGCGAGTTCCCGTTCGAGTGCATTTCGGACTTCGCTCTTCTCGTCACGCATGAACTTGTGAAGTTCGGCTTCCACCTGTGCCACCTTCGACACAGGGACCTTATCGAAGTACCCCTTTGTCCCAGCATAAATCGAGATAACCGAATCTGCTGTGGACAACGGTGAATACTGTGGCTGCTTGAGCAGTTCGACCATGCGATAACCGCGGTCCAGCTGTCGCTGAGTCGCAGCGTCCAGTTCCGTACCGAGCTGGGCAAACGCTTCCAGTTCACGGAAGGCTGCCAGGTCCAGACGGAGTGAACCGGCGATCTTCTTCATCGCCTTGGTCTGGGCGTTTCCTCCCACGCGGGAGACCGAGATCCCCACGTTGATCGCAGGTCGCACCCCGGCAAAGAACAGGTCCGGTTCGAGGTAAATCTGACCGTCCGTAATCGAAATCACGTTGGTCGGAATGTACGCGGAAACTTCCCCTTCCAGCGTCTCAATGATCGGTAGGGCCGTCATGGATCCTCCACCCAGTTCGTCGCTGAGCTTGGCAGCGCGCTCGAGAAGACGACTGTGGCAGTAGAACACGTCCCCGGGATACGCTTCACGTCCGGGAGGACGACGCATCAGAAGGGACAGCTGGCGGTAAGCCTGGGCCTGCTTCGTCAGGTCGTCATAGACAACCAGCGTATGCTTGCCCTGATACATGAAATGTTCAGCAATGGCAGCACCGGCATAGGGGGCGATGTACTGCAACGGGGCCGGATCTGCGGCACTGGCAGCGACGACGATTGTATAATCCATCGCTCCATGAGCGGTCAGAGCCTCCACCACAGACGCGACGCTGGCAGCACGCTGACCGCAGGCGACGTAGATGCAAATAACGTCGCCGCCCTTCTGGTTCAGGATGGTATCGACAGCAATGGCTGTCTTTCCGGTCTTGCGGTCTCCAATGATCAACTGACGCTGCCCTCGTCCGACGGGCGTCATCGAGTCGATCGCCTTGATTCCGCTCTGGAGAGGCTGCTTCACTGGCTGACGTTCAGAAACCCCGGGAGCCGGACATTCAACCGGCCGGGTATGCGGGCTGATCACCGGACCTTTTCCGTCCAGCGGATTTCCCAGCGGGTCCACAACGCGACCGATGAGGGCTTCCCCGACAGGAACAGAAAGCAGGGTTCCAGTCGTCTTGACGCTGTCCCCTTCCTGAATCCCGAGGTAATCCCCCAGAATGATGATCCCGACGGACGTTTCTTCCAGGTTGAAGCAGAGTCCCCGCGTTCCGTTGGAGAACTCCACCATTTCCCCGGCCATTGCCGAAGAGAGTCCCACGGCGCGGGCGATCCCGTCCCCCACCTCAATCACTTGTCCAACTTCCGCGGTCTCAATTTGACCGTGAAAGTCTTCAATTTCCTTCTGGATGACTGAAGCGATTTCGTCCGCTTTGAATTTCATGGAGGTACCCTTTGCGGAGTCGCTGACGAAGGCTGTTGAGCCGCGTTCGAAGCGATCCGTCATACACGGTGTCACCGACCTGAATCACCAGCCCTCCGATGAGTGCCTCATCCACGGCAGGGATGAGGATCGGTTCACTGTTCAGGGCGGATTGAAGTCGGTTCTTGATACTGTTTAACTGTGATTCAGAGAGCGGCACAGCGCTCCGGATATGAACCCGCTGCTTCCCGGCTCGCTTTTCATACTCAAGCCAGACTTCCTTCAAAATCAGCGGGAACAGATTGAGTCGATCATGCCGGGCCAGCACCTTCAGGAAGTTGGTGAAGAAACTGCTGGCGTACGGCTGGACGGTGCGTTCGATCAACGCAATTTTTTCGTCCTGATTGACCGCATTGGAGCTGAGCAGCTCTGCAAACCGGGGATTCGCTGCCAGAACATCATCCTGGAATGATGTGATCTCCTCGAGCGGGTTTGCCTCGCCCGCCTTGGCAGCTCCGTTCAGGAAGGCAGATGCATACACCCGCGCCACTGCCTGCGCACTGGGATCTTCCAGAACGTGGGAGGGACGTGTTGTCGTGGCTTCTGCCATGCTGTCAGCTCGCTCAAATTCAACCAATGAAAATCCAATTTCGACCGATCTGGCTAACCCCGCCAGTCTCCCTGAAAGAGAACTAACGGATCGCCAGCTCCTCAAGCATGCTGCTGATCAGTCGGTCGTGATCGTCCGACTGCAAATCGCTCCGCAGCCTTGCTTCTGTCAGATCGGCAACCTTGCTGGACAAGGTCTCGAAGATCTCATCCAGCGACTGATCCCGGACGCGGGTAATTTCCAACGTCGCGCGATCGACAGCAGCCTGAGCTTCCCGTTGAGCCACAGCTTGAATCTGTGCTCTTGTGGTTTCCGCATCCCGCTGGGCTTCGGCAAGCGTCTCCCGGATCGTTTCATCCAGCGATTCAATCCGGCCTTTCGCCTGACGAAGTTCGTTGCGGGCCTGATCCAACAGGGATTCGGCGGCAGCGATCGCGTTCAGTTCGGCCTTTTCCCGCTCTGACATATTGTTCAGAAGCAGATCCCAGAGTCCGAGGCCTTTGATCGCTGCGACAAATCCAATGAAGGCGATCAGAGACCAGAACGGCAAGTCAGCCCAAAAGCTGTACTCCCCGTGACCATGTCCACCCCCGTGAGCATCACCGTGCCCATCGTCATGAGATCCCTCATGCGAATCGTGGTGAGCATCACTGGAAGCAGCCGATGCTTTTTCGCTGGGTGCCGGGTGATCCTGCGCCAGTGCAGGCAGGCTGGAAAACCCGATGCACAGCATTGTGATCACTGCGACGAACAGCGAATGAGATGAGATTCTCGACACGAGTTTCTCCGTAGCAAATCGGTGGGACGTTCTCATAATCGGCGCCCCGCGACATGTTCGGTAGCCAAGGCCACCTGTTGATCCACGGTCTGTTCCAGCTCTGCCAGTGCTTCGGATCGCGCCTTGGCAATGGAGGCGAGCGCTTCCTGCTTGACACGTTGTGCTTCCGCTTCAGCCTGAGCGACAATTTCAAGCCGCTTGGCTTCCGCTTCGGCCCGTGCCTGGGACACGATCGCCTTCACTTCGTTCTGAACTTCTGCCAGTCGCTTTTCGGCTTTGGCTGTCAACTGTTCCACTTCGATCTTCAATGCACGTGCTTCCGATTCGGAATTGATGACACGTGCCTCCCGGGCATTGAGCCCGGCAATCAAAGGTTCCCAGGCAACTGACTTCATCACCAGCACAAAGCCCCCGAAGAGGAGAAGGCTGTAGATGAATAATGACAGGTCGATCGCCAGCGGCGGCTTGTTGTAGTCCACCGCATGCGATTCCTCACCGGGCGGAACAATCCCCACAGCCTGATCAGCCACATCCGCGATATCAGACGCTCCCCCATGCGGATGCTTCGCATGGTGCTGGTCGGATTGCGCGAATCCTGCTCCAACGCCCAGCATGACCCAGATGGTCAGCAGCGACGCTGCAAGTGGTATTCGGAATTTCAGTCGCGTCTTTCGCATGGCTACTGTAGACCCATATCAACAGGGATAACGCCGTTGCCGGAACGATCTCAGACGACGATGGCGATGATGCAGACGATCAGGGCGAAGAAGGTCGCCCCTTCGATCAGAGCTGCAGCCAGAAGCATCCCCCCGCGGATGTCGCCAGCAGCTTCAGGCTGACGGGCCATGCTTTCCACAGCAGCAGCACCAATCTTCGCAATACCCAGACCTGCACCCAGGATGATCAGACCAGCCCCGAAGGAAGGGGTCAGGCTGATGGAGAAGCCGGAGGCAGCTTCCTGAGCGAAAGCAGGAGTAGCCAGGGCAAACAGGGCGACAGCCATGGTCCAGCAAATCTGAAGGGCTCGAGACACGAAAACTCTCCTCTGTTGGTTACTTGATCGGAAACCGGAAAACTCACTCTGAATCATGTCGGCCACAACGCGACAACCGCGTCGTCCCGGGCCGAAACCTCAGTGCTCATGCAAGGACATGGCAATGAAGATTGTTGACAGGAACGCGAACACATACGCCTGGATGAAGGCCACCAGCAACTCCAGCAGCCCCACTCCAATCTGGCCGAGAATACTCGCCGGGGCAACGGCCCCCCACGCAATGTGTGCTGAGGTCTGGGCGATGAACGCGAGGATCACCCCCAGAACGGTATGCCCCCCCATGATGTTTGCAAACAAACGAACCGCAAGAACACCATGTTTGATGAACAACCCGACCACTTCGATCACGAAGATCATCGGGACAAGGAAGACTTTGATCGGCCCGGGAGCATCGACTGCCGGAACCATATGTGTCCAGAACCCTACCGCCCCATGCATTTCTGCTCCATACACAAACGTCGCAATGAAGGCGACGATCGCCAGCGCCAGCGTCACACTGATGCTGCCGGTTGCCGACCCCAGCCACGGTAAGGCGCCAAGCAGGTTGCAGAAGAGAATGTAGAAGAAACAGCTCCAGACAAACGGCAGATACTTGTCCGCCGGATGCCCCACCTTCGCAGCACGATGACTTTCGGCAGCATGGGCGTCGCCATGCGTGTCTGTATGACCATGGCCGTGATCATCATGGTGATGGGCATGCGGATCGCCGATCACCGGGCGAACAACTTCGTCCCGGATGTAAACAGCGAGCATTTCCCAGAAGTTCCAGAACCAGCCAGTGACGACATTCCCCCCTTGCGCACGATTGGCAAGCCCGCGAAAGACGAGCAGCGTCGCAAGGGCAGCGACCAGCTGGAGGACCATGAACTTGGTGACATCAATCCCGGCCACATTGAACAGCGAGAACTTTCCACCAAAGGGAAGCTCGAATTCAGTGAAGTCGTAGACGTGATGGAAAATGCCGTGTGATGCCAACATAGAAACACAATTTCAGTCCGGCGGTTCACACCGGAAGCCTCAAACTCGGCAAGATTTTCAGGACCCGGGAGGTTTTTCCCCGGAGCCTGAGGACATTTCAAGGGCAAACCAGGTTTCGACTCCCAGATTTGCAAGATAAATCGCCCCGAGAGCCAGAAAAAACACCGGCACGCGAAGCTCTGTAAAAACCGCGGCTCCCGCTCCCGCGAGCAAAACTGTTGTCAGCACTCGAATCAGCATGCCTACGACAATCGATTCCGCACTGACACCCTGACGACGCAAGTACCAAATCACCAAGGCTCCAACAGGAAGTGAGATTGCGCCGGCAATCAGCGACGCCCACACTCCCTGCAGACCGGAGAATTTCATCGCCGAGAGGCCGAAAAGACTCGCGACAACTACGGTCACCAGGAACATTGTTCCCAATTGCGAACTCAACGACCTCACAGTGGCACCTTCACCCGGAAGAGTCACGCTTCTGGCGCGATTGTCGATCCAGGGAACGAACCATTCGCCACAGTTGCCAGGCACCATACAGCATGCCGAAGGTGCTTCCCACCAGAAGGAGCCAAGGAGCAGTCCCCCATCGCTGATCTCCCCAGATTCCCAAGAACACGAACAATGCAATTCCGATTGAAAAGCTCGTGATCTGAGAGGCCCAGAAGATTGCCGCTCGCGGAAGTGATGTCTTTGACCCCCTCAAGTGAATCAACCTGACCATCAAATGTGGTACGGCAGAAACCCCGTGCCGGGGAGTCTAGTCCCGCAGAAAACCGAAGTCAAAGCACCCCCATTTCCCCAAAATCCCTTTCCCCATTTTTGGTGAGAGCCCCCTGCAAACCCGTTCCAGACGGCCTTCGGACTGCCTCGAACCAGAGTTCGGAAATCGAGCCTTCTTTCCTGTTATTTTCCCGAAATTTTTCCTGCCAACGACGAACGGCCCCCCTCTTCTCAAAGTCGCGAATTTCCCGACATGCTTCCCTTTGGAATGAAAATTCCTGATGATGAGAATTGAGGTTCAGGGTTTCGCGATGATTTCGATCATTGATTCATCCCGAATCATCACCATCGCGATTCCGCCGTACTGACACGATGTGACGTCGACTCGCAGGAGCACAGCATGGCGAAAGATCGTCCGCATACACAGCGATCCTATCCCCGACTCTCTCAAGCGACAGCTTCCAATCACTCCCCTGCCCCTCACCCCCCGCTGATTCGAGGGGCCGTTTCCCAACCCGGGAAAGAAAAACCTTCTCTTACCTCACTGAACCCGCCCGAAGACAATCTGTTGGTCGAAGAAGTCGCTGATCAGTGGCTTCACCTCCGCTGGTCCATCAGTCCCAAAACTCTGGAGCGGGCCGACTCCGCCATGGGACGAGATGGACACCGTGCTGTTCGGGTTCTGCGGATTTCGCGGGTTGAACAGGATGAGTCCCGCCTCCATTGCAAAGAACTGGTGGAAGAGATCGAGATTCCCCCCTCCGCCGGGGAATGGTTCGTCCGTGTTTCCGGAAAGGATTACCGCTGGCTGATTGAAATCGGAATGACATTCGGCAAAGGGCGGTTTTTCTCGATGCTGCATTCTCCCCCGGTGACCCTGAGCGGTTCCCGAGTTTCTCTTCAGGGGACGCAACGATTCCTTGGGACGGAATCACTTCTGGAGTCCCTGGAACGACGAGATCCTCCCCCGCTTCAGGTGCAGGGGACGTTTGTCCTGAACGGAAAGACCCGGCCGGGAACAAGAACGACCATCGACGATCAGGTGATTCCGGTTGACCCGGAAACGGGAGAATTCGAGTGGAGGCTTCCGCTGACCAACGGACGGGTGGTTGTCCCGATCAACGCGGTCGACCGGGGACGAACCCGGCGGGCACTCCTGGCCCTCGACCTGAATTTTCATCTCCTTGAGCCAGAACCGTGCGGTGAGTATTGACCAATTTTCCCTGATCCATCAGCCTGCAGTGCGCAGTCCTTCCGGGCCGCGCGCCGCAGGCCGGACACCTGACCCAGATTTTGCCCCCCTCCGAAGATCCCTCCGGTTATCCGATGTCGACTCCCGTCAAGATTGCCAGTGAACTGATCGAGTTTGATTCTGTCAGTTCGGTTTCGAATGTCTCGATCACGGATTGTCTGGAGGAGCGGCTCAAGCGACTTCATTTCGAGACGGAACGGGTCGATTATGTCGATGACCGTGGAGTCCCGAAGTCCAACGTCATCGGCAAACTCGGTTCGGGAACGGGAGGAGTCGCCTATTTTGGCCACAGCGATGTTGTCCCGGCTTTGAACTGGAAATTCACCGAGCACGGCCCGTTCACCCCCACGATCAAGGACGGCTACCTCTTTGGACGCGGCAGCACCGACATGAAGGGATCGGTCGCTTGCATGCTGGCTGCCATTGAACAGATCGCTCCTGAGTCCCTGAAGGCCCCGATCTACTTCTGCTGCACTGCGGATGAAGAGACCGGCATGCAAGGGGCCCAGCATGTTCAGGAACGCTCACAACTGTTCCGGGAGATCGTCGCCGGGCAAAGCCGATCGATCGTCGGAGAGCCGACGGGAATGGAAGTGGTCTATGGACACAAGGGGGGCTGTGGCCTGCGGATCACGGCAAGAGGAATTGCCGCTCACTCCAGCACTAACAAAGGAGTGAATGCCAACTGGAAGATGATCCCCTTCCTTCAGGAGATGGCAGAGCTCCATCAGGAACTCGAATCTGATCCACAGTGGCAAAACCCGGAATTCGATCCCCCGACCACGAGCATGAATCTGGGGATCAATGATTCCAACCCCGCCATGAATATCACCGCAGCCCAGAGTGTCTGCATCCTCTACTTCCGTGCGATGCCAGGTCTTGATGCCGATCAGATTCTGGAGCGAATCCGGAATGCAGCTGCCCGCCACGGACTGGAATTTGAGCAGGTCTTCCGGGCCACCCCCTTTTATCGCGATCCTGCATCCCTGTTCATACAGGAATGTCTGGAGTTCTCTTCCAATCCTGTCCCCCGAACAGTCGCTTACGGGACCGATGCTGCGAGGTTCCATGAACTGGAACGCTGCGTCATTATGGGGCCGGGCCACATCGCACAGGCTCATACGTATGACGAATGGGTCCGGATTGAGGACCTCGAAAACGGCGCAGCAACCTATCGTGCCATGCTCGAACGCTGGTGTCTGTAACTTCCTGCGATCTCAGGTAAACCGGAATGCGACTTTTCGAAGGAACCCCGTTCGACCGTCCTCCTCGTTGCGAGCGCTGCGATCAGCTGGAGTCCGAATGCCAGTGTCCTCCCGAGACTGAGCACCGCACCCCAGCGGAGAAGCAGACCGCCCGACTCCAGCTGGAAAACCGCAAAGGGAAGAAGCAGGTCACCACAATTCGGGGACTGCTCAATGAAGGGACTCATCTTCACGATCTTCTGTCTCAGCTCAAGACAACCTGTGGGGCAGGTGGTTCGATTCAGGAGGAGACTCTCGAGCTGCAAGGGGACCAGCGGGAACGAGCCGCAGCCCTTCTCAGAAAATTGGGCTATAAAGTGAAGTCGACTTAGAAGAATCAACTCCGCGAGCGAACTTCGTCTCTGCTTGAAAAGGATCGTGCGTCACCCGGTGGATTCTTCACCTTCACCCGACAACACTCAGCGTCGATGGGGGAATGACCGTCGCTGAAGTCCCCTTCACCTCCCAGAGTTCTTCCGAACGGACTTCATCGACGTGCACTCCCTCCTGCAACCTGTAGACATGATCCACTTCATGAGCGAAGAACTTGCGGAACCACAGCATCTGGCGGACCCGATCCCGCGGATTTAACAGCCGGACACAGACCCCACGTTCCATCCAGTCATACAGCATTCCGAAAAATCCGCTCGGAACATACTGGACGGAATGCATGTCGACCGCGACCGAGCTGACCCCTTCACGGAGGATCAGGCGAAAGAGAGTATCGCGAATCAGAGACAGGTCTGCCCCGTCCCAGATTTCCATGCTGCCAATATCCAGTACCGTTCCAAAGCGTGTCTGAGCGATCTGTAATCCGTGGGTGTACTTCCGGTCAGCCATTTTTGAGTAGCCCTGATCTCAACAGTGGAATAGCCAGTGTGGACCGGATTCAGAGCAACGAACAGGCCGTTATCAATCCGTTCAGGAAGCTGAACAACGCATTTTCAACATAACACTATACAAAGACGACACTTACAAAATTTAAAATCAATTTCCTCCCGACCGCCAGTTTTTACCTACGTTGCCTCAATTCAACACAGGCAAAATCAAACGTCGCGAAACCGCAACACGCGGATCCAGATGATTTTGTGCGCTGGCGATCATTTATTCACGAGGTAGATCCCGGCGGCCACAAAGAGACCTCCTGCCAATAAGCCAGCAGAAAGGACATCTCCGCGCATCAGCACACCCAGAAGGACGCCCACAATGGGGGTCCCGAAGCTGAAGACAGAGACCTGAGACGCCCCGTATCTGCGGAGCAGCGCTGCATTGGCTCCAAAGCAATACCCCGAAACAATCAGCCCGGCATACAGGGTCGCGATCCAGCTGACGAGCGTCATTCGTCCGGTCACCGTTTCCCCGATCAAGGGGCTGCAGATAAAGAACATCAACGCCCCAAGGATGTCATGCCAGAAAATGAGAGTCATTGGGGAAACAAAGCGAACGGCATGCTTCGTATAGAGAATCTTGACCCCCATCAGGAATCCGCTGAGCGCCAAAATCAGATCCCCCTTGAGCGTCGGAACGTCTGCACTCTGTGATGAGGCGATTCCGGTGTTAAAGAACACACAGACGCACCCGATACCGGCAAGAAAAAGCCCCGCCCACTGAATCCGACTCAGGCGGACCGTGTGAAAGAAGAGAAATTCACTCCCCGCAACCCAGAAGATGTAGGAATTCACCAGAATGGAAGCATGTGAAGAGCTGCTGTATTCCGTTCCAATATTGAAGGTCGCGATCTGAAGGAACAGCAGAATCCCCATGATCCAGCCGACTCCCCATTGCCCTCGCTTCAGCAGCAGGGGAGCCCCTTCCAGCAGGCACCATCCCGCCATAAACAGAGCGGCTAAAACAAAACGAACCCCTCCCAAAAGAACAGGCGGGATCACATCGAGGGCAAACTGGTTGGAGACGGCAGTCCCTCCCCAGAAGACCATCGTCAGCAATGCAACGAAAATCGCTCCCGGGCCCATCCTTTCCGGCACAGAACGAGATTCGGCGGAAGAAGAGTTCTCGTGTTCTGTGGGGGCCATGGGAAATCAACGCATCAAACAGCAGTCATTCAACCCGTTCCCCGGACATCCGAAGGAACGACTCGGCTGCACAGGATAACCTTCCTCCGTTCGGGAGAACATCGTGACAAATTGCTTCATCTGTCTGCCGAGGGATGCTATGGTGGACAGGTTGGGATCACCAATTCTGAAAGACTCCAGCCTGAGTCTGAATTTCATGCTCCAAGAGAGGAAATCATGGTCAACGGACGTAAGGGAATTCGCCGGGTCCTGGTTCTGGGAACCATGGCGTTGCCGCTGATGCTGGGATGCCCCCAAGGGGGAGGTCACCGGGAATTCAGTGATGCGGACAATGTCACCAACACCGATCCACATGATCATCACCATGAACATGGCCCCAACGGAGGTCATATTCTCGAACTGGGTGAGTATCACGGAGAAATCGCCATCACTGATGGCCGCGTGTTGACCCTGTTTGTTCTGGGTGAGGACGCCAAGACCCCTGCCCCTGTTGCCGATGCGACTGCCAAAGTCCTCCTGAAAGTCGGAGAAGAAACAAAGGAAATTCCTCTCGAAGCTGCTCCGCTGGAAGGCGAGACTGATGGAAAGACCAGTCGGTTTACCGCCGCAGCTGATGCCCTCCCCGCCGAAATTATTGATATCGAAGGAGTGAACGGCGAGGTCGTTCTGATCGTTGCCGGCAAGGAGCACAAAGCCTCCGCCAGCCACG
>CALLWY010000245.1 GCA_938015865.1 uncultured Planctomicrobium sp. | reverse complement strand
TCACAAGGGAGCCGTAGCCGTTTTTCTCATTCAGGGCAATTTCAAAACACGTTCTTACATTCAATTCAATTGAAATTGAATCGTCTGGTGCTTCTTGCAGTTGCATTTCCCTTCCGAAAGAGGCAACCACAATCAAACCGTGGTCAACCTTCGCTATCCCGCTGAAAATCTACCTTGGAGAAGAGATTGGCGATCATACTCAATTTTTTACCATTATTGCTGTTCAAAAAAACTCGGGCGGCCATACCGCGTTGTCAGGCGCTGTATCTTGGCGTATGGACAAGCCTGGCTTTCAGGTGAACTGAATGCGGGCTTGATAAGTAATTGGCAATTGGAGAAAACAATGTTAAAACTGGTTTCAAATTGGATTCCATCGCTGCTGGCGGGGAAGGGTATGTTTTTTCTGCTCCTCGGATTTTGCGCCACTGCGGATGCTTATGATTGCAATGGGACTTGTCGCTCGGGATGCCAAGTCAACACGCAGGGGTCTGCCTGTAGTCATGCAGGATGTTCAACATTAGAGAATTGTGCAAACACGCAGTGTACTTTTCATCCAGCAGAAGGCGATGATAACGCGTGTTGTGACTGTGATTAGTGGTGTTCCCATGAGCAAATACAATCGCAGAGAAGGATAACCAACTTCTAGCGATTCAGCGACTTCCGGGTCATTGTGTCATGAGTGCCACCACACTTCATTTGCAAATCACTCGTTTCTGAAACGTGTTCTCTTTAGCCCCGTCCGTCTCGTCGTCACCTCGGCCGTTGAATGGTGAGGGGATGGCGAAGGGGGCGGGGCGAGCCCCGCCTGTTGAGCCTAAACTGAGGTTCAATTTTCCGCGGATCTCATAAAAACACGGTGATCCTGATTGGCGAGTGTCATCGAAATAGCTTAAAATGGCCTGTCGAAACTTTGCTATAGGGTCTGCGTTTCCACGGGACGTGAAATGAATATCTCTGCAAAAGCCAAAAGACAGGTAGTTATAATGCTGAGTTTGCTGCTTCAAACGAGAAGGATGTCCGGGAAGTGCAATTTCATTGCCGTATGGATACTTGTCTTCGCAATTTTGTGGCTTACAAGCGTCACTCCGTTGATTGCTCAGGATGAAAAACCGAATCTTGGGGACGCCAAACAAGCGTGGTCGAAATATATTGATGCGGTTCTCAATGGGAAGTATCGGATCGAAGGACAATACATTCACACGAACCTTAATGATGGCTCGCTCTTCTTCGATAACAAGTTTGAGATGACCTTATGCGGAGAGAATGCACTCAGTATAGGACATGTTTTCGGCACTGATCGCCGTGCCCTGAAGGTTTCGAATAGCAAATATAGATTCAGGGCTGAGTCTGAAGACGCAAAGACCTGGAAGCGGAAAAGCCTAGATGTTCCGTTTCAATTGGAACGTCAAGCCGTTGTATCTCTTCCTCCCGATGACCCTGTGGTTTCGAGGGCAGGGGCGTTTCAGAGTGACGCGCATCGTAGTGCAATCAAGGCGTTATGCCGAGGGTTGATCATTTGGGAAAATTGGTTCCCTGCAATGGTCGATTCTTCGGATTTCAAAATCCAGCAGGCAAGCTACGTTCACGACAATGGCAAAAAGTTGGCTAAATTTGAGTTTCTATACCAGCCGAAAGATTGGCATAATAATATCCCACGGGATGGCTGGGTGACGCTTGATCCCAATGCTTATTGGTTAATCGCTTCTGCAGAATTAAAGGGCGAGTGGGGAGAAGGCGAGTCACAAGAGTCAGCGATTCTCCGAATTGAGAATAAGTATGAAAAGAACTTCGATGGGACCCAGATCCCGATACTGATCCAGCAAGATATTTTTGTCAAAGGTTCTGGCAAGACAAGCGACGTCAACGATCTCTGGACACACAAATATGTCGTCTCGATCGCAGATTGCCGCCCGGACGAGTTTACGTTGACTGCCTTCGGTTTACCGGAGCCAGAACTTCCGAAACAAGGGATCGGGGCTCGATGGATGATAATTGTGGGAAATCTCCTGCTTGCAGCTGCGGCCGTCATTTTCGTGGCTATCACTTTGTGGAAGAAGTCTCGGACGAATGCGAGTGCTTGAGAGGCTTGCGATGGCGTGGTGCCCCGGTTGAGGCATTGAAATCGAGTCGCCACTGCACTACGAGCAGTGGCGAACGTCGACTGATTCACTTTTGCTCTTCAGTTATCTGAAGAGCAACGAAGCTCCCTATGACGACGATCCGGATTTTCAAGATAGTCCAGACGCCAACCGTATCGGGTGCCATTCGAAAATCAGTGGCGTACGGTGAATCGTTTCGCCCACAACCAAGGAGCGTGTCTGTTCATGTCGCGTCAACGGCAGATACAGGCAGAAGTGAAGTGTATGACCAAGAGGTCAGAGGACATGGCAATTTGCTTAATCCGTAAACAGTCCACCTTTGTATCTGCGTTCTTCATTTTGCTGACGTGGTCCATAGCCCCCGTCAGCACCTGCCCCGCAGCAGACATTCGTCCCGGGTGGTCGGCGCGGATTTACAAGGATGCGGATGGGGGTGAGCACAGGTATGTGCTGTTTGTTCCGCATTCCTATCAGTCAGCACAGAAGTTGCCGGTGTTGTTGTATCTGAACGGACGAGGAGAGAATGGCGATGACGGGTTCAATCAGATTAAGAAGCAGATCGGGATTCAGGCCTGGGAGATGAAGGAGTTCTTTCCGTTCCTGGTCGTCGGCCCGCAGTGTCG
>CALLWY010000244.1 GCA_938015865.1 uncultured Planctomicrobium sp. | reverse complement strand
GAGCGTGATGAACGACCATCAATCGAGCTGCGCCACAACCGGCTTCATCTCGGCGTCCGACCGGGAACCGACACACAAAAGCGCCGCGACATTCTCGAGGCGTGGTACCGGGCACAGATCAGACAGGCGCTGCCGGATCTCCTCACCCGGTGGCAACCGAGACTGGGGGTGGAGGTCGCCAGTGTCTATGTACAGCGGATGCGAACGCGGTGGGGAAGCTGCAATCCGACGGCCCGCACCATCCGGCTGAACACCGAGCTGGCCAAGAAGCCGAGAGAGTGCCTGGAATATGTCGTTGTCCACGAACTGGTTCACCTGCTGGAACCAACGCATAACCCCCGGTTCATCGCCCTAATGGACCGCTTTATGCCTCTCTGGAAAGAACACCGCAAGTTGCTCAACCGCCTGCCGGTGCGGCACGAGGAATGGGACTATTAGGTTGCGGTATGACGTTCAGGACGCGGGTTACTCTTCAATCGCGAATATCAATGATCGGTTTCGCACACTCTGCTTCAAGGGAAGAATCGATTTCCTGAATCGTCAATCGACCGTCGCCCATCAATTCCTACGAGTTCCTCGCCCATCACAGCCCATCGGCTTCCATTGCCATCCTCGCACACACACCTTCAGCTTCGTTTCTACTGCGTTGTTTCTTTCCGCCAGTGCAGACTAGCTCTGGGACCGATGGAACGCTTCCTCAGGCCTCTGCGATGCTCAGATACGGCGTGCGAGATGGTCAGGATGGCTTGGCGCTTGCCCTGACGGCCCCACATCTCAAATTCGTCGCCCTTTTGTCCGAATCATCCTCGGAGTCGGCATGAGTGACATCGGGCATCATACGCCTTCTTCGAATTCGCTCCCGATCGGTCCAGCCGGCCCGGATTGCCTGGCAGATGGCAAGGATTTCTTCCGGGCTCGGTTCATAGGTGGAAACTGCCCGGGTTTTGCATTGGTGTTCATCAGATTTCATGAATAACTCCTCTACGGAATGAACGGAATCACGGAACGAATTCCCGGGTTAACGCCGATACGCATAGAAACAAAATTGTTATCCGAAAACTCCTTCCGTTGTTCCGTCTGTTCCGTTGTCAGAATCGTCAAGCGGGTCCCGCAACGTAATGCCACGAAACCAAAGCCCATTGTTCTTAAAGTCTTTTAATCCAAGAGTTTCGCGAAGGTAAGTTGTTACGGTGCGTTTACTGGGAACGTAGTCGAGCATATCGGTGGCCCACTCCTCAAAGTGCTTGTACAACAATGCAAACTGCACAGAACACATCGCGCCCAGAATGCATCGCTCAACCACAAACTGGCCGATCAAGTCAGAATCGTTCCGGTAGTTCCGTGTCGATTCCATGACGGTTTCTGGTTCCGTCAGCCCCTCGGCGTACCATTTCACCGCCCCGCGGACGATCCAGGACAGGATTCCCTCGGCTTCTTTCCGAAGGGCTTCCGGCAACGATTTATCCTTCCGATCCCCTTCAAATCGCACATTGAACGGAACGAGCCTGATTCGTCGCCAGATGGCGTGGTCCGTTCCTTTAATGCGGGGTTTATGATTGGTGCACAGAACCAGTTTGTGTGTTGGTCTGAAATTCCAGAAGTCTTCCCGCATGCGCCGAGCGGTGATCATGTCCCCCCCTGTCAGCATCTTGACAACCGATTCGGCCAACGCGTGGTTCGCCTCCGTTTCCTGGCAGACCACGAGCCGCCGCCCAAACAGGTCCGCAATGGAAGTGGGATGGGAATCACCGCGGCTTTCCATCAGGAGCCCTCTAGCGGCAGCGCTTGCGTAGTCAGGCCCCAGTGTCGCCATGATGCTCTCAAGCAGCGTGCTTTTGCCGTTCGATCCATGGCCGTGAAAGACTGTCAGGATCTGTTCTCGCACATCAGCCGTTGCCGCATATCCGAAAAACCGCTGAAGATATTCCAGCAAGGCCTCATCCCCTTCGAACACCTCGGTCAGGAACTTCTCAAATCGGGGGCAGGTTGCATCGGGATGGAACTCCACCGGGCAGAGTTTGGTGATGTAATCCTCCTGCCGATGTGGCCGGATCTCTCCTGTCCGCAAATCGACCGTCCCATTGAGGCAGTTCAGGAGGTGTGTCTGGCGATCCAGCTCGTCAACGCCTACAGGCAAATCTGACCGAGCCAGGGCAATCATGGCATTGATACGGGATTGCCCGGCGCTGTGAGCGGCAAACTCCAAGCCCTCGTCCACGTTTCGCTGCCTCGCCTCGTACCAAAGATAGTCGCTGACCGACATTGCGAGCCGGGAAACCGCACCGTCGGAATCCACCGTCCATCTTCGGTCGTCCCAAACCAGCCACTTGTTCCACGGGTGGCAGAATCGTACCCGGTCCCCATGCAGCACCACGAATCGACGACAGTTGCTGATATCTGTCCGACCTTCGAGATCTGTGATGCTGGGCACACCTGGCAAGAATGTGGGTTCCGACTTCATTTGAACGGCAGGTTCGTTGGGACTGGCGCCGTTCTCGGCCTCCTTCTCCGGGGGAGACACTTCGGTTCGGGACTTGGAACGCTTGGAAACCTTTTTAACCTCCGTCACCGGAGGAGATGAGTCGATCAGTGTCTTGAGCTCCTCCCAAGTGTGGCCTTGTAGAATCCAGTCCCGAAGATCCTTCCCGGATTTCTTCTCGATTTCGTCGAAGAGAATGACGTTGCGGACTGATTTCGCATGTCGCAGAGTGGATGAAATCCATCTCTTTGCGCCTGTCTGCCCAGCATCATCGGCATCGTGGATGATGACCAGATGAACTCCCGCAAAGACTTCTGCGACTTCATTAGGGAGCGAACGTTCCGTCGCGCCGCAGGCATTTGTGATGACTCCGACGCGTTCCTTTTCCTCGTCCGGCATAATGGCAAGCAATGCCATCATGTCCGAATAGCCTTCCACTTTGATGACAACCGACAGCTTCCTTTGAGCCAGTAAATTCAGAGAGTGCCAGTTGGACAACCCGGAGTTGGCTCCCACTGCCAGACGCTTATGTCGCTCACCCCGGTAGTTCTCCAATTCCCTCCCATCGATGGGCTGCAGGACGTATCCCCGGTGCGGAGCGTCCGTAAGTTGCGGACCATAGAACGGCCAGGCAATGCAGTAGGCTGGTTGGCGAGACCACTTCGGATATCGGACCAGCCGGCAGCCGGCTTTTTCCAAGTCACTCAGGCGAACCTCTGGATACCGCTCCAAGAATCCCCGGATGATGACTGGATTGAGCCGGCCGACCTCTTCGACGTGTTCCCGGGACGAATCCTTTGGCCGCTCTGGCAGCGGGACTCCAGTTTTGTCGGCAAAATGCTTCAACGCCTCGTACCAGTCCGGGAACCGTCCGAACTTCGCTTGGGCGTCCCAGAACGATAGCGTTTGCCCGATACCGCCGGAATCTTTGTAGTATCCGGTCCGGATATTGATGGCTGCTGACGGTTTCCGATCTTCCCGGCCAAGTGCATGGGCCTGAATCCACCCGGAATCACGAACGCTTGCATTCTCCGGGATCCGCAAGCCGATCGCCTTGAATTCGGCAAGAATGTCAAGCCTTCGGAGTATCTGCTCCTTTGCTTCGTCAAACCGTTTTTGACGTCGCTGGTGAGGGCGGATGTACGTCGTCGTGGCGAGAGACATCAGCACACCTCCGTCAAAACAAGAGTGATATCAAGAATCTGATCGAATGGGATCAGTTCAGCGTACTTATCGCTGTCTTCCTCCCGGCGCTCCACTCCTCGCAGGGTCATATCGCTGTCTACGTAATAGACGGCCGGGATGAGCTTCAGGACATCTGAGTGTTCTTCTGATAGCGAAATCGAATAGCAGGGCAACATTTTGCCATCGAGTCGCCGCACGACATAGATGAGTTCCTTTTTGCTTCGGAATTTTTCAGTGCATATCATGGTTGTACTCCTAGCGTTGAGAACTATTGAAATCGAAGTAGCTCACCGTTCACCCGCGGTGGGCTTGGTGCATTTGGGGGCTCAGAGAAGTCCAGCAGCGCGGAGCGCCTCGTCGCTGGCGTTTGCCGTCACGGAGGCATCCCCTTTAGCAGGCCCGTCAGATACGGCCTGATGATGAAGAAAACTCAGGAACTCACTCTCGGTGCATCGCAAACACCCACCAATTCGGTAAGCACGCAGCTTTCGCCCGCGTTTACCACGATGGACCCAGCGGTAATTGGTGGCTGGGGAGTTCCGTTTTCGGAGGTGTTTCCGGCAGAGAAAATTGACCGGGAGGAGTTCTTCTGTTGTTGTCTCAGGATTTCGATCGTGATTGTTCGAAGCAGTATCGATCATATGTGCTCCCTTTCGTTCAGTTCGGAAAAGTACTGAGCGAATTGAAGCACGAGCGTGTAACGACTCCTAGATGCGCATCGATGAAACATGTAACTTTTTCACGTTACATTTCGTCTGGGTTGAGGCGGTGTATCGAGGGGGATCAACTTGATGAAACGTCCTTTTCCGTTTGTAATCGTCACCTGAAGAGTCTCCTCCAGCTTTCGTCTTAATCTCGCCTTAGCCTGATCTGGCCCCCTCCCATCAATGTCGCCCTCTAATTGTCTGTATGCGTTCTTCCATCTCACTCGTTCAACGCCCTTTTCTCCGGCATCATATGCGAGGATAAACGTCAACCACTCCAGTTTTGCTCTGGACAAGTCCAGGTCTTTCCCGTTCGGGGTGTCTTCTCGCGAGATCCTTTTGTTCGTCCGGTCCACTTTCAGCCCCAGATAATTCCCGGATTCCTCCCGGATTGAGGACGCATCCGGCATCCGGTCCGCAGAACCTCCAATTGATGGCGGATCAGGTGTCTCTGCGACAATAGGAAGTACTGTTGTGCTTGGCTGGGGTGGGCTAGCAGGACCGTCGGTTGATGATCGATCAGGAGGTACCTCCCCAACAACAGGAGGTGGTGCTGTGCTTGGCTGGGATAGAGCAGCAGGACTGTTGATTAACTCCTGATCAGGTACCTCTGCGACAACAGGAGGTGCTGTTGTGCTTGGCTGGGATGGAGCAGCAGCACTGTCGATTGATGACTGATCTGGATGTACCTCTCCGACACTCCCTTCCTTGTTGTCGGCTGTCAGATCGTTCCAGAGTTCAATCAATTCAGTGTGGAGGTCTTGCAGCTCTTCGTGAAGTTCTTCTGCCGAAAGGTTTTTACTGACTCTCTGTCTGGCGGCCGCTGCAAGTCGCTCACACCCCGGAAGGAGCCTGACTATGTTGCATGTGTCCATGAACTCCTGGTCGTAGAATCCGATCGATTGAAAATCCCGACGCTCCGATTTGGCGGCAGAATCGTTGCCGGAATGCCAGAACTGGAGAGAGTAGATCTGGAATTCAATGAATTGCAGGACTGCCGGCAGTGTCAGTTCCGCCGGGCAATGGGTGGACTCCCAATACGGAGGAAGAGCATAGGGTGGCTGCTTCTCAGGGTCGATTCGAATCAGCAAAGGGAATGGGTTAGGAACATTTTCGTGATCGGGCGCCGGTGCTGACGCCGGCTCCGAGCTGGTAACTTTCTTCTTAGCGGGTGATTTCTTCTTGGTGGGTGATTTCTTCTTGGTGGGTGATTTCTTCTTGGTGGGTGATTTCTTCTTCGCCATCTGTCAGCTGCCTGTCTGCTGAACTGCCTGATTCCTCATATGAAAATCGGGAAGGCGCTCAGGCAAGCGCTTTTCGACCCGTCGGTCTATCCCGATTCCCAGAATTCCATGTTATCAGCCTCCGAAGGCCAATCCGATCAACCAGAGTGCTGCTGCGAAAATCAATCCCATCACAATAACTCCGGCAATTCCCCTGACGGGATTACTGGTCAAGGCCTCGATAGCCTTCTCGGTGCTGCCAAGCAATTTCGAATACATCACGAACCCTGCAAGTCCACACACAATCAACACACCAATCATCTGGACCTCTCTGTTCAAAATGCGTTCAGAAAAGCGGTGACCGGGGGATGCGAATCACCACCATCGAAAATGCATGAAATCATCCGATACGGGCGACGACAGCGCGGGCTACATTCAGATCACGCTCCGCATAGATCTCGCTGGTAACAGCCGAGCTGTGCCCTAGAGTCACGCGGGCGGCCTCAATGCCGAACTCCCGTCTCGCTCGAGTGGCGAAGTTGTGACGCAACTGATTTGGACTCCAGCAGTGTGCAGCCCGCCATTCAGCGGATTCCTTCAGAAGCTGTCTCATCAAGTTGGCCCGTTCCTCTTCGCTGAAATTCTTCTGCCGGGCTACATGTCTTCCGACGTACCGAAGGTGGCTGGGCATTCCGAAAGCGACTTCACACCCTCGGACGATGGCGTTAGTGTATGAGTCGCGACGATAGGGCTTCTTCTTGCCACTTGAGACCGTCCCGAACACATACGCCTGCAAGTCGGTTGGCATGTGTTCACGGAGGACCGCCTGGCCGGCGGGGCCAATGCAGATCACTCTGGACTTCCCATGATGCTCTGTTTTGTGGCTTTCCGGCGTGTAGAGCCAGATTTCACCGGACATATCGAGGTCGCACGGCCGCAAGGAGATCACCTCCCCGGGCCTCGCTCCCGTTGCCAGCTGGAATTGAACCATTCCCCATACAGGTGGCTGCACGTGGTCTTTAATCGCTTCGATCATCGCTTCGGGGACAGGTTTTACCGGCGGGAGATCCGGAGCAGGGGATCGACCACGCACGAGATCCTGAACTGCCTGCAATCCAACAAGGACCGAAGCAGGGCAGAGTTCTTCTCCCACTGCCCATTTGATCGCTCGCCGAATCCGCTGCGTAAACTTGTTGACAGTCCCGCGGGTGAGCCCCGCTGCAATCATTCTCTGCCGGGCATCTTTGAGGTGCCGGGGAGAAATGTCTTTCAGCTGGACTCCGCGTGCGACCTTATTCATCCAGCGGAGCGCGTACCGGATCAGCCCGACCTCTGACGTTAGCTTCCCGTTCTTGACGTAGTGGCTTTCAGCGTGCTTCCAGTAAATCTGCGAAAGCTCTCCAAACGTAATGTCCGTCGGCGGTCTCTTTGCTTCCTGCTGCCACTGAAGAATCAAGGCAGAATAACGCTCGTAACTTTCAGGGGAGCCGTACTTCCCCAACCAATGATCTTTGCCGTGGATTCGAACGCGAGCCTGTCCGGTCGGCTTGTGAAGAAGATACCCTGGAATCCTCTTTTTCGGCATAGTGCAACTCCGGTTTTTCACCCATTGTGGTAGTAGGGTGGTAAAACACATGTTGCACTGCGAGAGAGCAGGTAGCCGCAAATGTCGGCTCAACAAGCACTTAGAGAGTGGTCACGACAGGACTCGAACCTGCGACATTCTGTGTGTAAGACAGATGCTCTAACCAACTGAGCTACGCGACCGACGGAATCGTAGTCTCTGGATTGAGTTCAGGCAAGCGGTGAACAGGCGGGTGTCTCGAATCTGTGTGAGGTGGGTTTGTGGTTAGGCTCGTGGAATCGTCGTTCGTGAGGGGATTCGTTCTATCGAGGTGCGACCAGCGGTCCTGGCAAGGCAGGGGGGGAGGTGCTCGGCCTGCCGGAATTCCTCTGATTGACCGCTTCGGATCAGATTCCTGCAAGGACGGTGGCGCGGCCGACGCGGCCGATTCCGAGGACATAGGCAGCTGTACGCAACGGGATTTTCTTCTCTTCGCCAATCTTCCAGACCCGGTCGAAGCTGTCGGTCATGATCTTCTCGAGTCGCTTCCGGACTTCCGACAGCTCCCATTTGAAGTGCTGTCGGTTCTGGACCCATTCGAAGTAGCTGACCGTGACCCCTCCCGCGTTGGCGAGGATATCGGGAACAACGAGAATGCCGTTCTTTTCGAAGATCGCATCCGCTTCCGCTGTCGTAGGACCGTTAGCAGCCTCGACGATCATCTTTGCACGGACATCCCGGGCGTTTTCTGAATTCAGGACACCTCCTAACGCTGCGGGGATCAGAACATCGACGTCGGCAGCAAGTAATTCCGCGTTGGAAATGTTCTGGGCCTCAGGGAAGTCCTTCACACTTCCGTTCTGTGCGGAGTGCGACAGCAGTTGAGGAATATCCAGCCCGTTCGAGTTATAGACACCTCCCCGCAAATCGGAGACAGCCACGATCTTCGCTCCCTGTTCATGGAGGATTCTCGCGGCGAAGGTTCCTACGTTTCCAAACCCCTGAATGGCAATTGTCGCTCCCTCGAGTGGCCGCCCTATCCGTTCAAGGGCTTTCTGCGTGATGATGGCCACTCCGCGACCGGTCGCCTCTTCCCGGCCATCCACTCCGTGGAGTTCGACCGGTTTTCCAGTCACACAGGCAGGATTAAACCCGTGGTACTTTTCGTACTGGTTCATGATCCACGCCATCGTCTGGGCATTGGTCCCCATGTCGGGAGCGGGAATGTCCTTGTCCGGGCCGATGATGTCATGAATCTGGTCGACGAATTTTCGCGTGATTCGTTCAATTTCGCGAGGTGAGACCTTGGATGGGTCGATCGAAACCCCTCCCTTTGCCCCGCCGTAAGGAATATTGACGACGGCTGTTTTCCAGGTCATCAGCGCCGCCAGATTCAGGACTTCAGCTTCATCGACCTCCGGGTGGTATCGAAGCCCCCCTTTCATGGGGCCGCGAGAACAGTCATGCTGGACCCGATAGCCGATAAATGTCGCAATCTGCCCGTCATCCATTTCCAGTGAGATTTCCACCTTCACCTGCCGCAATGGAGTGCAGAGCAATTTGCGCATGTTCTGGGACAACCCCATCACATCTGCAGCGTGATTGAAATAGCTGTCACCAGTTCGAGAATCGGACATGAACATTCTCTCTTAAAAATTGAGTTCACTTGCGATCGCTTCAGGCAACTGCCATGAGCAGGGGGCAGAATTCAATCTGCGCAATCAAATACCACCCCAATCGCTGCCCGCTTGTCAAGGTGAGTTCACTGTCTTACGACTTTTCCCGGTGGCGCCGCTCAAGATGATGCTGCTTCCGTCTTGCCTGAATCGGCGGGATGAGCGTGTTCTCCCCGGACAGCATAGAACGTTCCGACACCGCCCACAGCTCCGAGCGTAGGAGCGATCAGATAAATCCACAGATTAGCGATGTCACCGCTGACCAGTGCCGGCCCCAACGATCTCGCAGGATTCATTGATGCCCCACAGATCGGCCCGGCAAACAGTGCTTCAACACCGATGAGCGATCCGATGGCAGCTCCCGCGAGAATTCCCTTTTCCTGAGACCCCGTTGTGACCGTCAGCACAACAAACATCAGGATGGCAGTGAGAAGGAACTCCAGAATGAACGATTGCCACCACGGACCGGCGGGATTCGTTCCCCCCAGGCTGGGACTTTCCCAAAAGAGGATTCGCAGAGTCAGGCTGGCGAGAATCGCTCCGACACATTGACTCAACACATACGGAAGAACAGACGCCAGTGGGAAACGCCGGGCGACGTAAAACCCGACAGACACAGCGGGGTTAATATGAGCCCCGGAGGTATCCCCCAGCGAGTAGACCAGCGTCATGACGATCAGCCCGAATGTCAGCGCCACACCAACATGGGACACAGTTCCTTGCGTCACGGTGTTGACAACAGCCGCTCCCGTCCCGGCAAAGACAAGGATGTATGTTCCGACAACCTCTCCCAAACATCGTCGCCACATTGACGCTGGCTGATGACTCATGGTGACTTCTCCACAGCGCGACTCGATTCTGAAAACAACGCGCTGCCATCGACGACAACTCTCGCCTGACCAAATAATTATGCAGAATAGTTCGCCGAGACAGGTAAGTCGTCATTTATCAGAATCATCATTGGAACACAAATCCAAACAGACAAATTCCGGAAACCATCGAAGGAAGCAGAATCAGACATTCGTTGACCGGCAGGGACTCCCGGTCTGATGGCTGCAATACTCCAGATTCCCCCAGAGCTTATTACTTTCGAGAGGAGGCGAGGCTGGCCTCGTGGGTGACCTCCTCGATGGATTCAATCGCGACGTCGCAAAGAGTCTCTACCAGTTCTTCGGGCATGGCCGGAGCGGGCATGAGGACAACGACATCCCCCAGTGGTCGAAGAATGACATTCCGTTTTCGGGCTGCCAGCGTCACGCAGTGACCGGTTCGGAGTTCGTGGGGAAACGGCTCCATCCCTTCCCGAGAGCGGACCAGTTCGATTCCCACCATGATTCCCCGCTGACGGATTTCACCGACGTGCGGATGATCTTTCAGACGGGACAGATGAGATGCAATTCGCTCGGAAATCCTTTGAACGTTCGATAGGACATTGTTCTTTTCGAATAGGTCCAACGACGCCAGAGCAGCGGCACATCCGAGTGCGTTTCCGGTGAAGGTATGCCCGTGAAAGAAGGTTCGCCCTTCAGATGGATGGCCCAGAAACGCATTAAAGATTTCGGGGGTGGTTAACGTTGCTGCCAGTGGAAGGTATCCCCCGGTCAGTCCCTTCGCCAAACAGAGGAAATCGGGAATGACTCCTTCCTGTTCGCAGGCAAACAGAGTCCCCGTTCGTCCAAATCCGACAGCGACTTCATCGGCAATAAGAGGAATCCCGTACTTTCGAGTGACTTCCCGAACGTGCTTCAGATATCCCGGAGGATGAACAAGAATCCCCGCAGCCCCTTGAACAAGCGGTTCCACAATAAATCCTGCGAGTTGATCGGCATGCTTCGACACGATCCGCTCAACTTCTTCGAAGCACCACTCAAGATAACTCGCCTCGCTGAGTCCTTTGGGACGACGCAAGGCAACGGGGGAGGGGACTGCGACGGAACGGAACAGGAGAGGCCCGTAAACGTGGTGAAACAGTTCAATATTCCCAAGACTGACTGAGCCAATCGTGTCTCCATGATAGGCTCCGCCCACGGTCGCGAAGAGGTTGCGTTCTTCCCGACGTTTCCCCTTCTGTCGGTGGTACTGGAAGGCCATCTTCAGTGCCACTTCCACAGCGGTCGATCCGCTGTCGGAATAGAAGACATGCTCCAGCCCTTCGGGAGCCACCTGAACAAGACGAGAGGCGAGTTCAATCGCGGGAGGACAGGACATTCCCAGAAGCGTCGTATGGCTGATCTGATCGAGCTGGCGGCGGATCGCCTCGTCGATCTCGGGAACCCGATGTCCGTGGACGTTACACCACAGCGAGGAAATCCC
>CALLWY010000243.1 GCA_938015865.1 uncultured Planctomicrobium sp. | reverse complement strand
CGGCGCCGGCCAAGAGGCGGATGCCCTCCCTTTCAGAATCCCCCTGAGTTTCCTTCTCCCATCCCCAGTCTGTCCCGGAGGCGTGACACAATTTCTGTAGCACGTACCAAAAGGAAACATCCTGAAATTCCAGAGGGGGGTTGAAGGTGATGTCGGGGCAGTCCAGCGACAGTGTGACCGGAGTCACGCACTGTGAAGAGATGGCATTCGCAGCCTCTCGAAGTGTCGCGGCCTTCAAGGTGATTCGGGTTCCTTTCAATGCCGCATCGACCGCTTCTCTTTCCACCCGTCTCTGAAACTGTTGAAGGACGAATTGGTCTCCCGAGTCGGAGACGATGGCGGCGTCTCTCAACAGCGGAAGAATGGATGTTCCCTGTGTGTGAAGAGTCTCAGCTGCTTCGAGTCGTTCGGCTCGAATAGGAGAATTGAGTTTTTCGATCCAGACTTCCAGTTCAGCCCGGTCAATCGTTTGGTCTGCTCCACGTGCTGAACAGGGTGGCTGAATAAGGAACAGTGCGAGGACAACGACCATTAAGGAACGAGCCGCCAGAGGCCAACCGGTCAGTCTCGCTCGCTGGTCTGGTGATCGGAGGAGAATTCCACGTCCCGCCATTTCGTGTCTCTTGCCCCCTGCTCTTGTCGGTGTAATCGGATTAATCGTTTCCACTGGACGATCTCAAAGCCATCCGCCGGACGAACACATTCAGTTCCCTCTTCGAGTATGACGTAAGGTTCTTCTGAAATCAGCCCGAACAGGATGTGCAGTCCACATGGAATGATCGAGATGAGAATGCCTCTTCAGCTTCGTTCATTGTTTCTCGGAGGGATTGTTTCCCTGCTCGGGACGGGGATGGTTGTTGCTGCTCCAATCATTGAACTGACAGCCCAAGGGAAAACCTATCAGGGGCTGAACATCGCCCATAACAGCCTTGAGTGCTGGATTGCTGCTCAGGATGGGAGCTATCAGCGGGTGGAGCTATCGCGAGTCTCCAGTTTTCGAAAAACCGGAAGCGAGTTTCGCAGCCTCTCCGCCACTGCCCTTGCCGGCGCGATCAAAAAGTCCGTCGGGAAATCGTACGAGGTTCAGACGCAGGGGCGATTTGTGATCTGTGCGCCTCGCGGGCAGGCGGCCGGGTACGCTGAACTGGCTGGTCGGGTGGAGAAATCGTTCTCCGGTTACTTCAGCCGTCGTGGCTGGCCGTTGAAACATGCCGATTTCCCGCTTGTCATTCTGGTTCTGGCGACGGAGGAGGAATTTCAGAATGTCTGCCAGAGTTCCGGGACGGCTGTGGGGCCCTATCTGCGGGGATTTTATCACCCACTGACGAACCGGGTCACTCTCTATGATCTGCGGGACTCTGTTTCGGAATCCTCAGCTGGTTTTTCAGGGAGGGCCAAATCAGAAAAATTAACGTCGATCGGTGATTCCACCCGGCAGGTGTTTGTTCACGAGACGATCCACCAGCTTGCGTTTAATGCGGGACTGCATGATCGCCTTGGGGACAATCCGCGATGGGTGGTCGAAGGGCTGGCGACGTTATTGGAAGCGGGGGCACTCGACTCCACCAACCGTGCCGATACTTCCGGCCGTATCAACGTCGAACGGCTCAGGCAATTCCAGGACTACCGGGCCAATCGACGAAAGGGGACGATCTCCGATTTCATCCTTCAGGCGGAATCGCTGTATGAGAATTCCCCGCTCGACTTCTACGCGGAAGCATGGGCGTTCACATTTTATCTGGCGGAACATCGTCGTCCCGATTATGTCCGGCTCCTCAAGCGGATTGCGAGCCGCGATAAATCCAATGGACCGTACAGCCCGGAAGAGCAGTTAAAAGATCTCCAGCAGGTGTTTGGCAAGGATTTGCGATGGCTGGAGACTCAATACCTGCGTGCCATTGACAAACTCTGATCACAGGCGGAATCCTCCTCCCTTCCGAAAAGGCACATTGTCGACGGGAAGCGTTCTCGAGTATGCTTTCCGCACGATTTCTTCCTGCAACACCATCACGGACGATGCTGCAACGCGTGCTGATCTGCGGAGTTCTGCTCTATGGGGCGGTCGTGGTCGACCTCGGTTTGCCCACGTGGACCCGATCCCCAGCGCTCCCGTCCTGCCTTCTGTTGCTGCTGGTGCTACTCTGTCAGCATCTCAAGGGGCCTGAACTGGTGTTCTGGGCCGGACTTGTTGGCCTTGCTCAGGATGAACTTCTGGGAACGTCTCCGGGACCGGGAATTGTGACAGCTGCGACTGTCGGACTTGTTTTTGCTGTTCGGCGCGGTTCGATCAGCTCCGCCTCACTGACCGGTCGACTGCTGGAAGGTCTGGCGATCATGCTGGTGATGGGGGGCATCCGTGCAGGACGCATTCTCCTTGCCCGTCCCGATATCGACGTTTCCTCGCTGGCGTCAATGATCCTGATTCGAACTGCAGCTACGTTTCTGCTGTTAACTGGAGTCTGCATGGTGCAGTTTGCCTGGCAACTTCTTCGTCGTCGATCGTACCAGTTGGAACATCCCTCGCTGTAAGGTCGTTCCGGCGTGAGAAATCAACCCTTTTCTTCGATCACCGCCGATTCCGGGGAGACCGTCTCCAGCGAAAACCCGCGTCGCCGCCCGTTGATCCTTGCAGGGATGATAGTGGCCGTGTTCGCTCTGATCGGGCTGCGAGTGGTTTATGTTCAGGTTCGACTCGCTGAGCTGTACCGGGCCCCGTGGGGCGAAATTCTCGTCGACGAGATCCCGATCCCCTGCCGGGATGGTCGTATTGTCTCCAGTGATGGTGTTGTCCTCGCGATGGATGAACGCCGCTACGATATTTCGGTTGATTACCGCTGGCTTCAGTCTCCTCCTGATCCACGCTGGCTGCGTCAGCAGGTCTCCGCCCGGCTCGAGCGAAGTGAGCGACGTGATCCTGTCCGACGTGAGGAGGTCGAACAGTCCCTTCTCCGGCAGCGGGAAGAAATGCGCCGCAATCTGGCGCGGGCCGCGGGCGTGGAGGAAACGGATCTGGCGGGGAAGATGGCGGCGATTCAACGGCGAATTGAAACCATGCTTCGTTCCGTGGAAGGAAGACGGGCACAACGCTCTGAAGAGAGTTCCGAATCATCACGCGACTGGACGCAGGGCCTGACCGGTATTTGGAGGGTGATTGCGGAAGAACTGACGACTCCCCCCAACCGCTTTGAAAATGATCCTCTGGTCCTGAAAGAAGAGCTTCAGGATCATGTCGTTCTTCAGGATGTTTCGCTTGATGTTGTCGCTGCCATTCATTCCCAGCCAGCCCGGTTTCCGGGGGTTCATGTGCGTTCGTCATCGACACGAAGCTATCCCCAGAACGATCTCGCACCGCATGTGATCGGATTACGAAAGGAATCGGGGGGAACATCATCCTCCGATGGAGGGGCCGCACGAGTCGCGCAGGGGGGAATTGAAGAAGCCTTCTCTCGGCAACTTTCGGGGACTCCGGGGTTGATCCAGATCAAGCGGAATCGCTTGGGAGACGAGGTCTCTCGCGACGAAGTTCGTCCCCCTGCGGATGGGGGGGATGTGATTCTGACGCTCGATTCACGTCTTCAGGAGATCGCAGAATCGCTTCTGGATCGCGCATTGGACCCGACTGCCCGGGAGAACGTGGATGCAGAATTTATCCCGCAGGGCGGGACGTTGATTGCCATGGACATCTGGACGGGAAATATCTTTGCCATGGCATGCAGCCCGCGCCCGTCACTCTCCATTCTGAAGAAGCCGACACAGGAGGAGTGGGACCGCTATCAGCAGGATTCCCGCCATCCCCTTTTCCCGCGCACCTCGCGAATGTCCATTCCTCCGGGGCCGCTCTTTTCCATTGTGACGACGATTGCTGCTCTGGAGTCCG
>CALLWY010000242.1 GCA_938015865.1 uncultured Planctomicrobium sp. | reverse complement strand
TGGGGCCAGCGATACTGAACAGGATGAGTGATTCCCTACATTTTTGCTCTCACGATTTCGCAGGTGCAGAAGAACTGCATTTGTATAGCCATCGCCCGTGGGATAACATTGACGTTGCTCCGCTGTCTTCCGATGGAGAATTCGCATGGCTACACGTCAATTCACATCGCAACAGGTCGAACAGGCCCGGGACACGATCCGTGCAGCAGGTCTGCGAAGTACTCCTGCCCGCATTTCGGTGTATCTGGAACTGCAGTCGGCGACCTCTCCCATGACGCATGCTGACCTGGCAGAGCGTCTGGTTCCTGCGGGGTTTGATAAAACCACGATCTTCCGCAATCTGAACGACCTGTCCGAGGCGAATCTGGTCCGTCGAACCGAGTTGGGGGACCATGTCTGGCGATTCGAACTCCGAAGTGCCGAGAACCCCGACAATGATCATCCCCACTTCGTCTGCGTCGATTGTGGTGAAGTGACCTGTCTTTCCGATCTCGAATTGACCTCCGCTTCCCGAAGACGCTCCAGTGAGATCGGCCGGATCACGGAAATCCTGCTAAAAGGTCATTGCGCGACCTGCCAAGCTCAGGCGGAATGAGAGAACGTCTTCGCCCCCTGCCTCATCGATGGATCAGGCGCCGCCCCTAATCGTGGTTTCCGGTCACTGCCTCAACCTGCAACTGGATCCTGCGGAAAATAAAAAAACCCGCTTCAGGCGAAATGACACCTGAAGCAGGTTCTGTTGGACAGATCGGTTCTCATCGAAAAAACGGGTTTCGATTTCGATCTGGATCAGTTCGATTCCGGCTCAAGTGGCCCGGCCAGTTCGGTCAGGAAGAAGAGTCGTCCCGGCTGAGTACACATGTAGCTGGAGGGAATCCAGGGAGTCGGCTGGTGACGCAGCGACATCCACAGACTCAATCCCTGCCAGAGCATGCCCCGACCGAAGGTTCCATCGCATCCCCCGATAACGTAATCCGCCCCGAGGAACAGCCCCGGGCCAATCGTATTGGCGTAGCAGGGAACCTTTGTCGTCCGGCTCTTGAAGCTGGTCACTGCGTTCTGTTCGATCGTCAGCGGATGAAGCTTGGCCCCGATTCGGTGAGTCTGAGCTTTCCATTCCTTCTCGGATTCATATTCGCCAGCAAACTGCGGTTCCCAGAAAGCAATGTGGCAGACTCGCCCAATTCCGAAGACAACAGCCAGCTTCCCCCCCTGAGCACGGATTTCGCCAATCTTGTCAGCATACGTCGGGAGGTTGTTCTTGGTGGCGAAGTTCCGCTGGCTCTTCGGAACGGTCAGTTTTCCGAGAGGGCCATAGAACGCATCCAGCATGGCGTTCTGGAATCCACCTGGCGCATTTGGAGGAAGGGTGTTCCCTTTGGCATCCGACCATTCATCCATATTGAAACCGGACACATGGTCGCAAGGAACCTGCCACTCATTCAGGAAGTAGACCGCCCAGCGATACATTCCCATTGGACCAACGGGGAGAATCATCGCCAGCTTTTCCCCCGCATCACGAGAACGACGAATCGTCATCGCGATTTCATGTCCCATCAGAACTTCAAAGTCGGTGAGCGACTGACACGGGACCGGGGTAAACTTCTTGTGCCACCACTTCTGACGGTTTGTGATGGTGGAAGGATCGTCGATCAGGGAATCGATCTTCGCCAGATCCCACCCCTTTGGGAAAAAGTTTTCAAGCAGCGAACCTTCGATGGTGCTCATTAAGTCCATGTTTCTCTCCAGCATGGTCAGGCGAAAGGGAACCTCAGTGACTCGGGACGTTATCCCGTTCCTCATTTGCATTCAACCAATCTGGAACTTCCTCATCTCCGGGACGCCCTCGAAGGACCTGATAGGGGCGAAAGCGGTTTTTGTATGCCATCGAGCGACAGGCACTGATCCAGTAACCCAGGTACAACCAGGACAATTCCAGTTGACGGGCCAGTTCGATCTCCCACAAGACAGAGAATGTTCCGGGGCTGTCCTTTCTCCATTCCGGGGCATGAAAGAAATAGACGCTCGAAATGGAATTCGGGAAACGTTCAATAATCCCCAGCCCGATCAACTCCCCGGCCCTGCGATACTGCATTTCCATCAGGCTCGGGAAATCTCCCAACAGAAAGCTCTGTGCATAGCCTTTCAGAGAATGATGCTGATGACGCCAGTTTTTCAACTCTGTCATCTGATCATGCCACCGGTTGTAGAGGGAGACATGTTCTTCCGAAACGCCAGCTGGATGAAGAGTTACAACCACATCTGCGTTCTTTTTCCAGACACGCCGCTGGCTTTTGTCGGGACGGAATGCATTCACATCGACGCGGATCGGGACACACTGGGAACAGTTTGAACAGGCAGGCCGAAAGACATCGACACCAAACCGCCTCCAGCCCCGTTCTACCAGTGATTCGACTTCAGCAGGAGAAAGTCCGACATAACCCCGGTACTCCAGCGCAGCAGTCTCTTCCGGCAGGTAGGAACACGGTCGAGGTAATTCACACAGGTGGTACAGACTCGGGAAGGCCCCCGGTTCATTCATGACCACGGCCCAACATCAAGGACGGGAAACATACGCTGGAGTCGACTCCATACCGATTGTTTCGCAACGGGACAGACCAGTTAATGATTGTCTTGGCCCGCAAACGCACAGCAAATATTCGCCAACAAATGAAAAGTTCTCCGAACAGAGATTTCAAAAAATCTTTGACGACTCTCTGTTACGAATTCCCCAATCTGCCAAAATCCGGATGCAAAAATTGATCAAGAAGCGTTCTGCGACTCAGAAGGAGGCCTGTGCCCCTGCTGCATCAGGACGGGCCCTCAACGAAAAGAGTTTGTGAAACGATCGGAAATAGACCCGCCCATTGGCAACCGCGGGAGTGGAGTATGATGGGTCATTGAGCGCCCCCCCTTTGTACTCCCGAAAGGTCGGACTGGCATCGATGACCTTGACATCACCACTCTCGGAAATGCAGTAAATCCGACCATCAATGATGATGGGTGAGCCGCTGTAATTCCCGCCAATCCGCTTCTTCCAGACATTGTCGGAGAGGTCTCCGGTCAAATCAACACACGCTGCGGTTCCATCATCGTTCCACAGATACAGGTATTGCCCCACCGCCAATGGGGTCGGGACATAGGGCATCATCTTCTTCCGGATGCCGTAGACCAGTTCTTTCGGGTTATTCCCTTTGGAAGGGTCAACAACCACCATTTCGGCCCCTCGTCCTCCAGACCCGCAAGTCCCAAAGAGGAGTCCATGTCCGAAAATCGGCGATGCCACCGTTCGCTGTGGCAATGGTCCCGAGGACCAGAGTTCCCGACCGGTTTCCGGATCAAGTCCTGCCAGACCGGTCGCTCCACTCAGTGCGATGATCTGGTCTTGTCCGTTCAGGTGCAGAATCATCGGGGTCGCGTAGGAGGCTGATTTGACTTTTCGGGGTGAGCTCCAGCGGGTTTCCCCGGTTTTCAGATCCAGTGCTTCGATCGAACTGGGGCCCTTCTGATCATTGGTCACCAGAAGCAGATCCTTGTAGATCATCGGTGAATGGCCGCACCCATGCTCCGATACAAATGGTCCCAGATCGCGTCGCCAGACCTCTTTCCCGTCCATCGTCAAGGCCCGGACGATGTAGTGTTGAGTATCCGCTTCGGACACATAGACCCGCTCACCATCTGTTGTGGGTGTTCCCGAGCCGTAACTGTTCTTCTGGTGCAGGTGATTGGCGTCGAGCTTCAGTTCATCCGACCACAGCGTCTTGCCGGTGAACGCATTCAGACAGAACAGGATTCTGGTCCCATCTTCTTTTCCAGAAGTGATAAAGAGGTGCTCCCCCCAGATCACCGG
This sequence comes from uncultured Planctomicrobium sp., assembly GCA_938015865.1. Lineage (GTDB taxonomy): Bacteria > Planctomycetota > Planctomycetia > Planctomycetales > Planctomycetaceae > Planctomicrobium. The sequence goes on along the minus strand of CALLWY010000242.1, from coordinate 6,817 downwards.
GGACGAGTTCCCTCGGCCCGGCAACTCGACCACCCATTCATAATCCGATTCGGTCCATTCCGTCGGGACGCCGCGGAGAGTACTGATCCCCTCTCCATTGGGACCACGAAACCGGGGCCAGACTTCCTGAGCCTCTGAGGAGCGGATGGAAATAATGAGAAAGAGGAGGACAATCCATCCACACAGAGTCGATTTCTGCATTGTGAAGACTCCGTCAGTCACAGAAAATCACCCGCAGCGTTACGCTTGGGCTCCACTGTTGCGATCCCTGGCAGACCATGAAAAATGACGATCACCCCCAGGAATCCACGAGAAGTCAGTTTAGACAAAGTCCGGCGAGAATGTCTGCAAACGGTTTTGCGATTCTCCCATTTTTCCTGTGAAATTCTGAGTCCAAACAGAATCAGCTTCCGGTGTCCGGTCCCGCGTCTTCAAAGGAGTCCCTTACCGAAATGGCAAAATTAGGAGGAGCAATCAAAACGGAACCGGAAGATTTTGTTGTCGAAGAGATCCCTGCATATCGCCCCTGCGGAACGGGAGAACACCTCTATCTGTGGGTTCAGAAACGCAATCTTTCGGCAGAGCAACTGATTGCTCATGTCGCCAGGACTCTTGGAGTTTCCCGAAACGATCTGGGGATGGCGGGGCTGAAGGATCGTCTTGCCGTCACCCGACAATGGATTTCAGTCCCCGCAGCCCGTGCTGAAGAACGTCTCTCCGATCTTGAAAACGAGTCAGTCCAGATTCTTCAGACCGCACGTCACACAAACAAGCTTCGGACGGGCCATCTTCGCGGCAACCGATTCCAGATTCTGGTCCGGAATCCCGGCACCGGGGCATTGGAAACTGCGGAAAGGATCGCTGACCAGGTGAGGCAGCGAGGAGTCCCCAACCTCTTCGGAGACCAGCGATTTGGGCATGATCAGCAGACACTGGAACTGGGACGTTCCCTCTTGAAGGGGGAATCATTTCCAAAGCAGATCCCGTTTCATCGTCGGAAGTTTCTGGCGAGGCTCGCACTCTCGGCAGTCCAGTCCGATCTGTTCAATCGCGTTGTCCGTCGCCGCAGCGAAGAGGGTCTGCTTCATCAGGTTCTGCCCGGGGATGTGATGCAGATCGTTTCATCAGGGGCAATGTTTCTTGTTGATGATGTCGGAACGGAACAGGCTCGATTTGACCAGAAAGAGATCGTTCCGACCGGCCCCATGTTCGGTCCCAAAATGAAACGGCCGGAAGGAGCTGTTCAGGAAATGGAAGAACAGGTTCTGATCGAAACGGGACTGACCCATGATGACTTTTCACGACAGGCAAAACTGACCCCCGGAGGACGCCGACCGCTTCTGATCTTTCCGGAAGGGCTACAGGTCCGCCCTGATGAGCGGGGAATCTGGCTGGAGTTCACACTTCCGGCAGGAGCCTACGCAACGGTGGTCATGAACGAATTCATCGCAGGCGAACACTCTTCCACCGTCTCGGAAGACCACACCGAAGAATCCTGAAACAGATCTTCCGACCGTTTCTCTCACAGATCGCTCACAGACCCCATTTGCGGAAGACATTCCAATGCGGTGCGGTCGGCAGCCAAAATTCCAATAACTCATGAAACTCAAAGAATTCTGTACAGGTAATGATATCATCCTCCTTGCTGAAATGGCTTTGGGAGGGTACACCAATGATGAACAATCCGGTTGTTGATGTGGTGTTCGACTCGCTCTGAAGGGATGCCCTCGCTACCGGTTCAAGGATGATGAATTTGAGAAGTTGCTCTGCTCTGGTCAAAACGCCCCGTCGACAGAGAACTTCAAGGCCCTCAACAATTGATCAATGAAGGACGCGATGACGATGAGGTTTCAACGATTCATTCAAACATTTGCTGCAGCCATCATGTTGATCGGTGCTGCAGTTTCCCCCTCAGCGTCCGCGTTCGCGGCAGACGGGGCGATTTCTTCGGAACAGCGTCTCTCTGACGGGGTCCTGCTTTATCTGAGCATTCCTGATGTCAAGGCAGCCCATGCCAGTTTCCAGAAGACTGGCATGAGCCAGCTGATTCATGATCCGGAACTGGAAAAATTCCGTGCTCATCTGGTGAAGAAGTTCAACGAAGCGGCCAAGAAGGCAGAAGATGAACTTGGTCTTTCGACATCGGACCTGCTTTCCCTGTTTTCCGGCGAACTTTCGGTCGCGGTTGTCCGCCCGGTCGGACAACCTCTCGGAAGTGTTTTCTTCATGGATATTGGTAATCACCAGGCAACTCTGGACAAGATCATTGCCAAGATCGAAGAAGCCGTCAGCAAGGAAGACAAGGTTGAAAAAGGGACCGAGACCATCGACGGTGTGACCGTCAAAACCTATTCCATCACCGTCAGCAATAATCCGGATGCGGATCGTCTCAACATCGCTTATCTGGTCAAGGATCAGAAACTGGTTGTTGCGACAGGGGTTTCGATTCTCGAATCCGTTCTGGAACTTTGGGACGGCAAGGGGGACGACACATTTGCTTCAAACGAGGTTTATAAAGAGATCATCTCCAAGACCTCCGGGAAGAACGGCGCCACCCCAGCATTCAAATACTTCATGGACCCGGTGGGGCTGCTGGCCACTGGACTCGGAATGCAGCAGGAAACACAGCTGTTTGCCAGCATGGTCTATGCCCCGGCATTCGGGCTGGTCAATTTCAAAGGAGTTGGCGGAACGATTGAGCTGGCAACAGATGAGTACGATTCCATCAGCCGGTCGATGCTGTACGTCGATGGTCCTGCCTCTGGAATCCTGAAGATCTTTGAACTGCGCCCAACAATCTCCGCTCCCCCAGCATGGGTTCCGGAAAATGCCGGACAGTTCGTCGCGTTCGACTGGAACATTCAGGGTGCCTATGAAGCGATTGAATCGATTTACGATTCCTTTACCGGCCCCGGAAAGTTCGCTGAACAGATCACGAACCTCTCCCGTCAGTCCGGAACAGATCTCCACATCAAGAAAGACGTGATCGACGTTCTTTCCGGACAGATTCAGTGGTACATGATCCCGTCTGACAGCCCTTCAGACCTGCAGGGGACACTGGCAATTGGAGTGAAGGATGCTGCCAAGGGACAAAAGCTGGTTGATACCGTCTTCAACCTGGCCGGTGGAGCCGACACCAGCGATTTCCAGGGAATCAAACTTTCTTCCTCTGCAAGCGGAGACGAAAACGGAGCTGCTGCCGTCAAGGATAACATGATCCTGATCGCCAAGAGTCCCGAGCAGCTGAAGTTGACCCTGTCCGGGCCAGCCAAGGCCCCGCTGACCAGCTCCAGCGATTATCAGGCATTGGGCAAGCTGATCCCGCAGAAAGTGAGCCTGTTGGCATTTCAGGACCCTGCGGACCAGCTGGAAGCAGCCTATGAGAAGGCACGTTCTGGCGAATTGGACAGTCTGACCGAAGGCGAGCTTGACCTGACTCTGCTGCCGCCGTTCGACGTCCTTCGCAAGTACCTGTCTCCATCCGCATCCTATTATGTGCCGGATGAGCACGGGAGCATTGGAGTCCAGTTTTCGCTGAAGCGCGAGTAATTTCTGCGGAAATAGACGAACATTCACGCACCGGTCGCGGATTCACTGCGACCGGTGTTTTTTTCAATCAGCCCCCGGTGTGTTTCCAGAAAACGCCAATCCGAGAGGTTCTCCGGGAAAATGTGAACAACGTTCCGGGACGAGTAATTTGCCGATCAGATCGTCGTCCGGTATTGTGCGATTGTGCGGAGTTTCAAAATCAGGATTTCACCCCGCCCCAGAATGACGCTCACCGGTCCTTGAAGTTCCGGTCCTGTGCGGTCGCCCTGTGCAGCTGGCGTGAAATCCAGAGTCGTCTACCAAAGAGATTCATTCAATTCGAGGTCGGAAAATGGGACTGTTTACCGGGAAGAAGGGAATCGTTTTTGGCATTGCCAACGAGCGTTCCATTGCGTGGGCTATTACAGAAGCGCTCCATGCAGAAGGGGCAGAGATGGGATTCACCCACCTGCCGGACAAGGACCCCGCCCGGCCCAAGAACGAAAACAAAGTTCGTAAGCTCGTGGACCCGATTGGAGCCAAATTCGTCATCCCATGCGATGTTACGAAGGATGAAGACATTGATGCTGCATTCAATAAGGTCCGTGAGACCTTCGGCACGATCGACTTCGTCGTTCATAGCGTCGCTTCGGCTTATCCCGCTGACCTGACCGGCCCGGTCTACAACTGCAGCCGTGACGGTTTTAAGTTCGCAATGGATGTCAGCTGCTACAGCCTCATTTCCATGACCGGCCGTGCCAAGCCCCTCCTGAACAAAGGGGGCTCCATCCTCTCGTTGACCTATTTGGGGGGAGAACGGGTGATTCCCGGTTATAACCTCATGGGTCTGTGCAAATCGGCACTGGAATCGGCTGTGGAGTACATGGCCAGCGAACTCGGCCCGGATGGAATTCGGGTCAATGCTCTCAGCGCTGGTCCAGTGAAGACGATTGCTGCCAGCGGCGTCGGCGATTTCAAGAAGATGATGACCCTGTACGAGACCTTCTCGCCACTTCGACGAAATATTGACGAGGCGGAAGTGGGCAAATCTGCGATGTTCCTGCTGAGTGACTACGCTTCAGGCATCACCGGAGAAACTCTGCACGTCGACTGCGGTTACCACATCATGGGAGCTCCTCCGCTCGACGCCTTCCAGGGCAAGTCCGAAGAATAAGGTTTGATATTAATGTCGTGTACGCTCCCCTTCTCTCGACTTGAGAGAGGGGGAGAGATTTTGCTGACGAATCGCCCTGTGCAACCGGGATCCGGGTGCCTGCCGCTCCTGACTCGACACGGGTCATTCCTGTTCAGCGACAGATGACAAACTGGAGTGGCCTTCGCACGTGTCACCATCCTACCTCCGCAGCCCGGAACTGATGGACGCAGCCTCAAGCCGCGTCGTTATCATTGACCTTCAGACCCGATTCGCCCCGATTATTCCGGGGTTTGATCGCATCGTGTCGGGGTGTCGGAGATTGATTCAGGCAGCTCAACTGATGAGTGTTCCGGTCAGTGTGACGGAACAGTACCCGAAGGGGCTGGGGGAAACCGTTTCGGAACTCGCAGAACTGGTCCCCGACCGGGCAGAGAAACTTCGCTTCAGCGGAGCAGAGTGCCTCGACTGGGTGGCCTCAGGAGGAAGCGATTCCCGGCGTCAGATTCTGCTGGCCGGGATTGAGACACATGTCTGCCTGTTGCAAACTGCATTTGATCTGATCGCGGCAGGCTTCGAGGTCTACGTTGCTGCGGACCTGACCGGCAGCCGGAATGACTTCGATCGGGACATTGCACTGCGGCGGATGTCCGATTCAGGCGTTCACATCGTCACCAGCGAAATGGCGATGTTTGAATGGTGCCAGATCGCTGGGACACCAGAGTTCAAGCAACTCAGCAGCATCGTCAAAGGGAGCTGAGCCCGATTCTCCTCACTCAGCTTTTCTCCTCACCCAACTCAGCCGGTTTCATCGGCGGGCTTCGGGGAACTCGTAGTGCTCTCGACGGATCGCGGCATTGACCCCTTCTGCTGTCGGAGACAGTCTGGGGCTGCCCGGGACTTCGTTCGCACTGGCCTGACGGAGAACACGCGGCTGAAATTCCTCTGACCGCGGCCAGTTTCCTGCTGAAGAATCCACCATGGCGTCCCGTTGGGGGGAGGAAACAGACGACTGATCCCCTTCATTTGGACGAGCTGTCCGCAACTGACGCGGAATGGCTCGCAACGGCGGTGGAGCACGATCAACAGCCGCTAGCGCTGGCTCAGTCTGAGTTTCTGGCTGCGATTCCTGCGGGCTCTGTGATCGAATCACGACATTCCGGTCATTGGCCGGCATGGCGCTGTGAGCAACAGCCTGCTCATTGTTCCGGGCCGATTCGTTATTCTGGGCCAGCATCTCTCCCTGCTTCGTGAGCGGAGGAGCCCCCGCAGCGATCCACTGCATCCACTTCGACTCCAGCAGATCGAGATTGTTGACGCCGTAATGGATCGCGAATGCCTGATCCCAACCAAGTTTGTGAGCATCTTCCAGAAACTGGATATAGACCTTTCGCCCCTGCTCTCCCTTAATCCCCACAAGGTAGCTTGCCAGTGAATAGCCTTCGGCATACAGAGTCAACACATCCTGCATGTCCTTCGGGTATTCCCGAATCGTCAGCAGTTGCTGAAGGGGAATTCTTTTGCTGGTGTGCAGGACCCGCTTGAGCTGAGCCATCTGACGGGCCTGCTCCGATTCATGTTCGAACAGAGTGGCAGCCCCTTCGTCTGCCCAGCGAGGAAGTGGCCGACGGAAGTGGGAGGCGAAGATCGTGTGATTGACTTCGTGGGGAACCACGGAATCCAGAACCCGTTCCAGAGTCCCCTGCACCTGCATTTTCCAGCCGTAAACTTCGCCGTTTTCAAAGGTGAACGTGGTCTGTCCCCCTGCCCCCATCTGTCCAACCTGAACCGAGATGGGACACGGGCGATACCAGTTCGGCAATGGTTTCCCAAGCCACTGGATTGCCAGTTCATGGCGCCAGTATTCCGCACAATTGGCCACACGACGAGCGATCTCGTCGTCCGAAGCCGTCACGACGAAGTTCGCAGTCTGGAACGTCGCTCCCTGTACAGCGGTCGCGACGAGTGTGAAGGCGAGGATCGCCCCAAATCGTTTTAAAATTGCGTCCATGCACTCAACAAAATGGCTTCAGGGGAGGAAACAGGAAGGAGTGAACGGTAGGCAAATCCGTGCCGACTGGCCCGTGGAAAGGCATTTGCAACCCATGGGCCAAATGGGACATTCCACTACAAGTG
>CALLWY010000241.1 GCA_938015865.1 uncultured Planctomicrobium sp. | reverse complement strand
CTCCGCCTCCCAGCTCCGCAGAAGTTCCCGAGCCAGATGAGACTTCCCGCACCCAGACGGCCCGATGATCGTCACCATCCAGATGCGGCGTCGTTTCACTCCCGGAGCCAGCCTCTTCACAGCAGCAACGGCCAGTTCGTTCTCGGGGAGAACGAGAAAGCTCCGCTGTTCAGACTGCCGGGGGGATGGGCTCACAGCGCGATGAAACAGGAGTTAAGGGACAGGAACGGGCTATTCGGCAGCACAGACCGGAACGTGCTGCCGAATGAGACAATTCAACATGACCTGAGACTCGTCTCCACCTCTAGGAATCTGCCTGTTTGATGAGACTCGAGTAGCGTCCCAGAGCCATGAGCGGGAAGTAATGTCGGTAGAGATGGTACCGCAGATAGAAGACACGCGGGAATCCGGTTCCGGTGAACTCTTCTTCATCCCAGGTGCCATCCTCGTTCTGGCGTGAGATCAGGTACTGAATCCCTCGCTGAACGGCCGTGCTTCGAACTTCCCCAACCGCCATCAGCCCCATCAGAGCCCATGCTGTCTGGGAAGGGGTCGTCGTCCCCATCCCCCGCAATGCCGGTTCGTCGTAGGTTTGCGGAGTCTCTCCCCAGCCACCATCAGCCTGCTGCTTCTCCTTCAGCCATCGGGCCGCAGCCTGAAGACGGGCGTCATTGGCCGGAACACCAAATTCAGTCAGTCCGACAAGGACCTGCCAGGTTCCATAGATGTAATTCACCCCCCAGCGACCCTGCCAGCAATGGTCCAGTTCCTGTTGATCCCAGATGAACTGGAGAGCCTTCTCAAACATCGGGTCGCCACCACGCACTCCCAGCCGTCCGTACATTTCGAGGACGCGTGCTGTGATGTCGGCGGTGGGAGGATCGATCATGGCATTGTGATCGGCAAACGGGACACGGGTGAGAACTTCCCGGTCGTTATCGGCATCAAATGCCCCCCAGCCCCCATTGCGACTCTGCATCGCTGCAGTCCATTTCACGGCCCGACGAATTGCATCGAGAATTGGCTGCATCCGCTCGACTTCAGCGACGACCTGCTCCCGCGAGCCAGTTGCGCCGGCAACGATCAGTGACAGGTCGGCATCATTCGCAGATTGCGGACGCGATCGCCCCGTGAGAGATGCCGTCCGGTGCACTGTTGTGGAGCCTGTCAGGCAACGTGACAGCGCCATGGTCACCATGATGGTGTCATCCACATCGGGATAGAACTCGTTGTTGAACTCGAAATACCACCCTCCCGGCTCCACTCCGGGATGATTGACTGTCCAGTCCCCCGGAGACCGAACCTCCTTTGACAGGAGCCAGTTCACGGCGTGAGTCACCTTCGGGTGCTTTGCGGGAACTCCCGCCTCGCGAAGGGCGTTGATGGCATTGGCCGTATCCCACACCGGAGACCGACACGGTTCCAGACGAGCTGTATTTCCCTCTTTGATCGTCAGCTTTTCCAGCTCGTGCATTTGCCGTTGCACTTCAGGGGAATCTTCCTCATACCCCAGACATCGCAACGCGATGATGGTCCAGATAATCGGGGGGAAAATGGCTCCCAGACCATCGCTTTTCTCCAGCCGGCGCATCACCCACTTAGTGGCAAGCCGTTTGGAATATTCGCGGAACGGCTTGAGATGAAGCCATTCAAAACATTTCCAGACACGGTCGACCGTCCGGAACATCGCATCCCACGGAAGCAATGTCGGCTTGCGGAGGTCGTCCAGTTGTTCCGAACGAGGCATCACTACCGGAAGCTCAGATGGTGAGTTCAGAAACAACTCGTCAATGCGGTGTGCCTCCGGAATGGTCCGTTGCGGTTGATATGACCAGACCAAACTCAGCGGAACGACGATGGTCCGCGACCAGGCGGACATTTCATAGATATTGAACGGACACCACTTGGGGAGGAGCATGAGTTCCGGAGGTACAGCCGGGCACTGCCAGAAGGAAATCATCCCCAACAAGGCGAGATAATACCGGGTAAAACTGTTGACCCGTTCGGCTCCCCCGGCAGCAAGAATGGCTTCCCGGGCCAGCTTCATATGTGGAGCATCAGGGCTGTCCCCAGCGATCTTCAGCGTCCAGTACGCTTTGACCGATCCACTGATCTCCAGCGGCCCTCCGGGGAACTGGGCCCATCCTCCGGTCGGGAGTTGCTGGCGTCGGATGTATTCGGCGCACTGCTGAATGATCGGTTCCTGTCCGCTGCGTCCCAACCAGACCAGCAGGAGGACGTATTCCGACTCCAGAATGGTGTCCCCTTCCAGCTCTCCGAGCCAGTACCCCTCCGGGGCCTGACGGTCCAGAAGCCAATTGGTAGCATTTTCTATGGCCTGCTGGAGTTGTCCGGGGCTTTCGGGCTTTGAACTGACAACAGGCTGCGTCTCAACGGAGAGGCCAATACGTTGAGCGGTGCCAAGATTTCCATATCGCATGTCACCTGAAGTCATTCCAGGCTCCTTCCGTATTCCATCACACCAGCGCGGAATGCGAATCGGCGGTGGCGTTGTCCATGGCCCGGCGGTCATCATCCTGATTCATCGAGGACTCACATCGCTTCTTCATTCTTCAGCAGAAAAACCGCTTCAGAATCATTGCCCGTAGTTGACGGAGCGCACGTGTGGCCAGCTGATCAATGATGGCTCGAACACAGACTGTTGTGCAGCCCAGCGACTGCATGCCGGTCAACCGTCTGGATCGATTCAATCAATGGGCCACTAAGTCCCTTCGATTCTTTGACTTGAGAGTTTAGCGGGAATTTCATGTCATCAGCAAGGGATTTTCGCAGGGAAACCGTCTTGGGGTTTGATGGGGCCGGGAAATGTGATAATAGGTAAAACAAGACTGCCGGAGTTGGATCTGGTTTCCTTCAATGCGTTGTTGTTGGTCGCTCGCTTCCGCACCGGTCAAGTCCCTTTTGAATTGGCTCGGCCTCTCACATGCAGACGTCATCGCTCCAGACGCCATCGTCCGGAAACCCAACTCCCCCTTCTGGCTCAATCCCCCCCATTCAATTCAGTCAGCGTCGGGAATTGACCCGGGATCTGGCCATCAGTTTCCTGATGCAACAGGGCGTGGAAAATCCGCACGTGATTTCACTGGCTGCCGGACTGGTTGATCCCGACACCCTGCCGCTTTCGGAAGTCGCTCAAGCCACAGCGGCGATCTTTTCTTCATCCGCCGGCGGAAAAGGAGCGCTTCAATACGGAACAACACCCGGTTATCTCCGACTCCGACGCCTGCTGGTCGAACACCTCGCAAAGCTCGAGGGAATCAGCACAGGTGATTTGAAGGTCAATCACGATCAGATTCTCCTGACAACCGGCTCTCAGCAGCTCCTTTCGCTCGCCTGCGAGACCTTGCTCGACCCGGGCGATATCTGTCTGGTCGCCGGTCCGACCTACTTCGTCTTTGCTGGAAACATCGCCGGAGTGGGGGCACGCGGGATCACGATTCCCAGCGACGAACACGGAATGAGAACCGACCTCCTTGAGGAAACCCTTGCCAATCTCGAACGCTCAGGAGAACTTCCGCGGGTCAAGATGATCTATGTCGTGAGTTATTACGACAACCCGGGGGGAACCTGCCTGAGTCTGGAACGGCGCAAGCAACTCCTTGACATCGCACAACGATGGTCCCGCGAACACCGAATCCTGATTCTTGAAGACGCTGCCTATCGCGAACTCCGATACGATGGCCCGGAGTTTCCGAGTATCTGGTCACTCGACGAATCCCGCAGTCGGGTCATTTACACCCAGACATTTTCAAAAACCTTCTCGCCGGGAGTCCGGGTCGGCTTTGGAGTTGTTCCTGAGGAACTTGTCCGCCCCCTCTGTGACCGGAAAGGGAATGAGGACTTCGGATCGTCCAATTTCGCTCAGCATCTGATTGCAACCGTCTTACAGTCGGGCATGTACGAAACCCATTTGCATCAGGTTCAGAATGGGTACCGCATCAAGCGGGATGCGATGCTGGCGGCTGCTGAGCGTGAATTCGGGAACATCCCCGGAGTCACCTGGCATCATCCTCATGGCGGGTTGTACGTCTGGATGACTCTCCCGGCCCACATCAAAACCGGGTTCGACAGCCCCCTCTTCAAGGCCGCCGTCGACAATGGCGTCATGTATGTTCCGGGAGAACTCTGCTACGCGCAGGCGGGACCGACTCGACTCCAGAACCAGATGCGTCTGAGTTTCGGAGTGCAGCCACCGGCAGGAATTGAACTGGGAATGCAGCGACTGGCACAAGCCGTCCGTTCCCAGCTCAACCCCAATTGATCCGGCCTCTATCCTCGATCAGCTCGGCTTACGACCCGGAGTTCACCCCGCCCTGCTGCAGAAAATACTGCAGGAAACTGTAGATCTGCTCATTCGATTCCGGGGTCTGTGAATGCGATGGGCGATTGGTCATTCCAACGCGGTTCTTCACTCCCAGCAATTCATAGACTTCGATCGTCCGGTTCAGCGGTTCCCAGCGATTCTCCGGGTCTTCCGCTCCTCCAGAAACCAGAAATGGACGGGGAGCCATCAGAGCATGCAGCTCGTGGAGATCGCGTCCCTCCTTGCGAAGCTGGGGATAGAGTCCAAATGAGGGATTGGTCTCGGTCACGAGTCCTCGCTTCCGCCAGGGTGGTGGATAATATCCCAGATACCACGGCTCCCAGTAATTGATCGATGGCCGGGTATCGTCGAAGACAATTCCGGGATCAGACCAGACTCCACACGCGAACTTATCAAACAGACACGAGGCAAACATCGCCCATTTCCCACCGAATGAATGCCCGACAATCGCAATTCGGGAGGAGTCCACTTCCGGCAGTGAATCCAGCACATACCATGCGTTGGCAGCAGCATAAGCCAGCATGGAGAGTGGCTGCACTTTCGCATCCTCCAGACTGGGATAGTACAGGGAAAACGTTTTCGCGGCCCTGGCTTCGGGAGTCCCCAGAGAAAGGGCCACAAATCCTCTACGGGCCAGCTGAAGTGCGAAATCGATGTTTTTCCTGTCCGTCAGTCCAATGGCCGACTCCGGTTCGTAATAGACCGTGATGACGGCCGGGAAGGGCCCCTCCCCCTGCGGGATGAGGAGATAGCCTGTCGTCAGTTCGTTTGGCGTCCACCGAAAACGAATTTTCAACTGTTTGAAATTCTCGCGAGCCGTTGACTCCAGAATTTCAATTTCCGGTTTGGTAATCAGTGGCGGCCACTCCCCCATCATGGAATGCCATTCGTTGCGAATTTCCTCGCGACGCTTCTGCCACTCTTCTGGAGTACGAACAGGAGTGCCATCGGAGAATTTCAGAACAGATGGGTACACCCCAGTCTTTCCGACCCATTCCGGCGGAGGAGACAAAAATGCTGGAACCGATTCAGAGGAAGACTGGGGCTTGACGTTGTCCTCAGCCACGACCGAATCGGCAACAAAGCAGATCCCGAACACCATCAGGAAGGCGATCATGGAATGCCCTCCCAAAATACCACGAGACATCAACCCCTGTTGAAGGGCCATCGTTTCCTCTCTCTCTTTTCAATAATTCCGGGAAACCAGCGGTGTTCCCTTTACTTTCGCCTGTCGGAGATGAATTTCAGCAGCATCGCCGGATCATCAGTGTAGATTCGATCGATCCCATAATCCAGAAAGGTCTTCATGACCTGCGGATCATTCACAGTCCAGGCCCCTGCTTCCAACCCGGCATCCTGAATCTGTTTGATCCGTTCCGCAGTAATCCCCCGCAAGTTCACTACGAGTGATTCAAAGCCTCGCTCTTTCGCGATGCGGATATCCTCTTCCAGATTGGAATTGTGCGGTCGATCCCAGAAAACCGGAATCTCGGGAGCAAGCTCCTTCACCTGAGTCATCCACTTCAGGTTGCCATCATTGAATCCAACCCATTTTTCTGCTTTCAACCGACGGATCAGTGCGATGGCATCAGGAACACAATCCATTTTTGGCTGAATGGAGACACGGGTCTTGTCCTGAGTCATGACCAGCTGCAAGACCTCCTCCAGTAGCGGCATCTTCTCCGGGGGGCACTCTTCAAGTGACAACTTACGACATTTCCTGAATTCAGAGGCGACATCCAGTTGACGCAGTTCTTCGAGAGTCGAGTCGGCGATGACAAGATCTCGCCCTGCCACACGTCCTGTCGTCCGATCATGTGCAATGACCAGATGGCCATCACGAGTCCGGAAAATGTCGAGTTCGAGCCAATCCGCCCCCACTTCAATTCCGCTTCGGAACGCGGGGATGGTGTTTTCCGGGTATCGAATCGAGTCCCCCCGATGGGCTGTCACCCCATTCCGAAGAAATCCTTCGTCTGCCAGTGCGGTTATCGAACCGAATGCCATAGAAACACAGCAAATCACCGCCAGAAATCGAACAATGGCCGGCATTGCGAGCACTCCAATCATCAGGTCAACAAAAGGGCGGAACCATCGGAGGAATGGGCACAGGGGCGTTTTGAAAAGAAGGGGCCTCGTGTGTCTTCCGACATCGTGCAGGACGGCTCGCGTGTCACCACGATTAAGATTGCTCCCTCTCGCAACTCGATCAGTCGCCGCCCCATCAGGAATGAATGAGGAGTGTAGCGAATGGTCGGGACGAATCTACGGAATCGATTGCCGCACCTGCCCGAATCCGTTATGACGACGTATCCCCCGAAGACGCAAGCTGGGGGACCGACCTGACTGAATTCCAAAATCATCGACATCAGAAACGAAATTCGACCATGACCGGGAACGGAGCCCCGACCAGCGGCAACGGCGAACTGACAGACGACCAGCTTCAGTATGTCTCGATCAGCGAGGAGACACGGCGTCGCTACCTCAATTATGCGATGTCGGTGATTATGTCTCGAGCGCTGCCCGATGTTCGGGACGGCCTCAAGCCGGTGCAGCGGCGTATTTTGTACGTGATGTACAACGAGCTGCGTCTGACAGCGGATTCCAAATCCGTGAAGTGCTCCCGAATTGTCGGGGATACGACGGGTAAGTTTCACCCGCACGGAAACATGGCCGTTTACGATGCCCTTGTCCGGATGGCCCAGGATTTCACACTTCGGGAGCGTCTGATCGATGGGCAGGGGAACTTCGGAAATATCATGGGGCTTCCGGCCGCTGCCGAACGATATACCGAAGCCAAGCTCACCCCCATCTCCGAAAGGCTGATGGATGAGCTTCGATATGACACGGTCGAGATGCGTCCCAACTACGACGCCACTCGGGAAGAACCGGTCGTTCTCCCCGCCCAGTTCCCCAACCTTCTGGTCAACGGAGCACAGGGGATTGCCGTCGGGATGGCAACCAACATTCCGCCTCATAACCTTGGCGAGGTCGTCAAGGGATGCGTCTGCCTGATTGATGATCCGCAGGCGAGCGTCGCCACGGTGATGAAGTACATCAAAGGGCCAGATTTTCCGCTCGGCGGACGAATTGTCACTGACCGGAAGGAAATGAGGACCGCTTATGAAGAAGGAAAAGGAACCTTCCGGGTTCGTGCCGAATGGCGTTTCGACAAGGAAGGGAAGAAGGAAGTCCCCAATCGACTCGTGATCTACTCCATCCCCTATGGAGTGGAAACAGGGGCGCTTGTGAACTCACTGGGAGACATTCGGGATTCCCGACGACTCCCCCAGCTTCTGGATGTCAGTGACGAATCGGATGGCGAAAATGGCCTCCGGATCGTCCTGCACATCAAACCGGGGAGCGATCCTCAGGCGGTGATGTCTTATCTATACAAGCACACCCGCCTGGAGGACAACTTCTCGTACAACGCCACCTGTCTGGTCCCCGATGCACATGGGGTCCTTGTTCCGCGCCGATGCAGTCTGGTTGAGATTCTTCGCTATTTCCTCGATTTCCGTTTCGCGACCGTCCGCAAACGTTTCGAGTACCAGTTGGCGCAGCTGGAGAAGCGGATTCATATCCTCCGGGGGTTTGAGATCGTTTTCGATGGTCTGGACAAAGCCCTGAAAATCATTCGCAACAGCTCCGGTAAGCAGGATGCCTGCGTCAAACTGGTGAAGGCGTTTCCGCTGGATGAAATTCAGGCGAACGCCATTCTCGAGTTGCAACTCTATCGAATTTCCTCGCTGGAAATTGGCCGGATTCGGGATGAACTGAAAGAAAAAGAAGCAGAGGCAGGACGGATTCGAAAGATCCTTGGCTCTGAAAAGAAACTCTGGGGCGAAGTCCGTACGGAACTGGAAGGGATTGGAGCGACGTTTGATTCAAAGCGTCGGACAATCCTTGGGTCATCGGAAGAAATTTCCGAGTTTGATCCCAGCGCTTACATCGTCAAAGAGAACACAAACGTCGTGATTACGACCGAAGGATGGATTCGCCGGATCGGAAGAATTTCTGCCGTTGACAAGCTGCGGGTCCGCGAAGGAGAAAAGGTCCTGACCATCGTCCCGGGATCGACGCTCGATTCCGTGATCATCTTCTCCAGCGATGGTGTTGCCTACACTCTTCCGATTGATCAGGTCCCCCCGTCCACCGGATATGGGGAACCCCTCTCCAAGCACGTGAAGCTGAGCGATGGAGCAACTGTCGTTTCCGCACTGACAACCGATCCCCGCTTTACTCCCGGCGATATCGAATGGGAAGGATATCCACCGGGGCCATACCTGTTCGTCGCGACAGCCCATGGCCAGGTGATGCGGATTTCGCTCAGCACATTTCGACTCCCGTCGACTCGCAGTGGCCGGAAATTCTGTCGTCTGGCGAACGGAGACCGGGTGATTCATGTCGAGCTGATGGAAGAAGAAGAAACCGTATTCCTGATCTCTCGGGCAGCACGACTGATTCACTTCCCCGTCAGTGAAGTTCCCATCCTCAACGGAGCGGGCAAGGGGGTTCGCGGTCTGAAGCTGGTCGAAAAAGACGATGTGGTCATCGCTGCCAAGAGACTGTCACGGCCAGGCGATGTGCTGAAAGTCGTCAACGAAAATGACAAGGTTCTCAGCTTCGGCCAGATGAAGTATGCCGTCACAGCCCGCGGCGGAAAGGGAGTCAAGACAAGTCAGCGCACCGGAATCAAGAGCATCATCCCGGACGAGATCGCTCTGGTCGACTGGTCTGCCATCGAAGCGAAAGCCGAGAAATGAACAATCCGGATTGAGTGATCCAGCGGGAGAGATTCGGATTCATCCTTCACTCCACCATACCGCCAACGTATCGAGATCAGGTGCAGTATGACGAACGTCGCGATCATCACCGGAGGCGCCAGAGGAATCGGATTCGGAATCGCCAGAGAACTGGCGACTGCCGGTTGGTCTCTCATGCTAAACGGGATGCGTCCTCCTGAAGAGGTTCAGGAGCCCCTGACAGAACTCCGCAGCATTCACAGCGAAATCGACTATTGCCAAGGGGATGTCAGCGTTCACACCGATCGGCAGCGGCTTGTGGACGCCACCATTCAACGCTTCGGCCAGATTCATGCGCTCGTCAACAACGCCGGCATTACATCACCGGGTCGGAAGGATCTTCTGGAAGCAGACGAAGAGTCATTTGATCGAGTGATCGGAGTCAATCTCAAAGGCCCCTACTTTCTGACTCAGCTCGTTGCTCGCCAGATGATCCTGTCCCGCAAAGCACAACCAGATTTTCGAGGAACGATCATCTTTGTGTCGTCAGTCTCTGCAGAATTCGTTTCGACGAACCGGGGGGACTACTGCCTGTCGAAGGCGGCATTGGGAATGGCCACCAAACTTTGGGCAGCACGACTCGCCAGAGAGGGGATCTTCGTCTATGAAGTCCGTCCCGGGGTGATCCGTAGCGATATGACCGCCGGAGTCGCAGAAAAGTACGATCGACTGATCGCAGACGGGCTCACCCTCGACCCCCGCTGGGGGGAGCCGGATGATGTCGGCAGAGCCATCAGAACACTCGTCTCCGGTGACCTCACGTACGCGACCGGACAGGTTCTGAAAATCGATGGCGGGATGACGATCCGGACGATTTAGATTGATCGGGGCCGTTCATCATCGACAGGAGTTGCCTCCCGCCCGAACACAAAGAGTCACTGAGCAGACAACTATGGATGAATTGTCGGCGAGAACGGAACCGGTGGAGGAGTCAGCTGTGCCATGTTCTTGTCGGGAGCACGATCGACAATCTCATGGTCGAGCGCTTCGATGTTGGCTTTAATGCGGTCGCAGAAATCACGAAGCTGGAGCAATTCTTCCTGAGAGAAGCCGCGGTCAATCACTCCTCGAAGAGCACGGCAGACTCGGGTTGCTTCGTCCCAAAGTTCTTCCGCTTTTTGGGTCGGCTGAACACGATTCTTGCGACGATCCTTCTCACAGCTGGTTCGCTCAAGCAGGCCATCCCGCTCCATTCGATTGAGAACACCTGCGAGCGTGTGGGGTTCAATTCCGAGGTGGTCAGCGATTTCCGTCTGTGAGCCGCATCCTGGGAGTTTGGCCAGCGTGCAGAGAACTTCAAATTGACGCAGAGTCAGACGTTCGCTCGACAGGCGAGCGCCGAGCAGTTTGCGAATCTGGTGTGCGGTGGAACAGACCCAGTAACCGAGACTCGCTTCGAAATCATATTCTAACACGCAATTACTCCTGTTAGAGGCCCTGATGAATGATCTTGAAACGAAGTTGTTCGCACAAGATTCTTTTGATGGATATGATAACTTCCGGCATCATGGCTGCCTACGCGATTTGCCTCTTTCCTGCGCTATTTCGACATATTTTTCGCCTCAAATTACCCGCGAAATCAGCAGAATGATGCAGAAAATGAGTTTTTTCGACGCGATTTTGCGACGCATCCGGGACCACTTCCTGCAGGAAAGAGTCCTGATTTTGGGTCGTTTCTTGACGATCTGAACCGGATACCGGATACAGTGTCCGCCTTCCAACCGATCACTCATCCCCCTCACAGGATTTGACGCACGCCCCCGTTTTCATCAAAGTGAATGCCATCATGACTACAGCAGGTAAATCCATTATTCGCGTCGCCATTCTCGGGGGAACCGGCTACACAGCGCTGGAACTGATTCGGATTCTCCTTCGTCACCCCAACGCAGAAATCACTGTTGTCACGAGTCGATCCGAGACTGGCCCCGTCGCAAACTCTCACCCGTCGCTTGCGGGACGACTGAACCTCAATTTCACTAACCCGAATGCAGAAGAACTTGCGGAACAGGCGGATGTCTGTTTCTGCTGTCTTCCACATTGCGCCAGCATGGAGGCAATCCCCGGACTGCTTGCTGCCGGACTGAAGGTCATTGACCTTTCTGCGGATTACCGGCTGATCGATCCCGTCGTCTATGAGGAGTGGTATGGGCACGTTCATACCGATCCAACACGCCTGGGAGCTACGGTTTATGGTCTGCCTGAACTCTTTGGAGATCAGATCTCCGGACAGAATCTGATTGCCAACCCCGGTTGCTACACCAGCGCGTCTATCCTTGGACTGGCTCCCCTGCTTGTTCACAAACTGGTTGAGCCTACCGGAATCATTATTGATGCCAAAAGTGGCGTCTCAGGAGCAGGGCGAACTCCCAAGATTGGGACACTGTTCAGCGAGTGCAATGAGAGTATCTCCGCATATGGAGTCGGTAATCACCGCCATACTCCCGAGATTGAACAGGTGCTTCAGCAGGTCAGTGGAACCCCCGTCCATGTCCTGTTTACTCCTCACCTTGTCCCAATGGATCGGGGAATTCTGGCCACCATCTATGCCACCCCTGTTAGCGAGGTGACTCAGGAACAGGTCATGAATTGCCTGCGGGACTATTACGCCGGCAAACCGTTCATTCACGTGGTCGACCACCTTCCGCGCACCAGGGATGTGTCGGGGACTAATTTCTGCCAGTTGTCCGCCCGAGTCGTCCGAGGAAAGGTGATGGTCTTTTCTGTTCTGGACAACCTGATCAAGGGGGCAAGCGGGGTGGCCGTCCAGAATTTCAACCTGATCTATGATTTCGATGAGCGGACCGCTTTAATGTAATGCGACTACGCACAAGCATGTGCAGCGACATTCCGACCTCCCTGCCACGTCCTATTGGAGAGATCCATGCAAGAACCGACGCTGGACCAGTATGAACAGGAAAAGGCTACGGTTCTGAAGCTCAGGGAAGGACGTCAACAGATCAAAGACCAGCTGGCCAAAGCCATCGTTGGTCAGCATCAGGTCATCGAACAGGTCCTCATCACACTGATCTCCGGGGGACATTGCCTGATTACAGGTGCCCCCGGCCTGGCCAAGACGCTGCTTGTCAAATCCATTGCCCAGATCTTTCACCTGAAATTTCAGCGAATCCAGTTCACACCGGATCTGATGCCTGCAGACATCACCGGAACGGAAATCCTCGAGGAAAACAGCGAAGGACAACGGCGACTGACATTCGTCCCCGGACCAATCTTCACCAACGTGCTGCTGGCCGACGAGATCAACCGGACTCCCCCGAAGACTCAGGCAGCGTTGCTGGAAGCGATGCAGGAGCATCAGGTCACCGCAGCGGGGAAACGGTACCCCCTGCAGCAACCGTTCTTTGTCCTTGCCACACAAAACCCGATCGAGATGGAAGGGACCTACCCCCTCCCGGAAGCCCAGCTCGACCGGTTCATGCTCAACGTTGTGGTGGACTATCTCCCGGAAGAGGATGAAGTCACGGTCGTTGAACGAACAACGTCCCGTTCCGCTGTTCCAATCGAACCACTCTTCACCGGCGAGGATGTACTGGCATTTCAGCAGGTCGTTCGCAGCGTCCCTATTGCACGCGATCTGATCCAGTATGCCGTCCGGCTCGCTGCATCCAGCCGGCCCGGCCAGAAAGATGTTCCCGCCTTTGTGAGCAAATATGTGAGCTGGGGGGCTGGGACAAGAGCGTCACAATATCTGGTTCTGGCTGCCAAAGCCCGGGCACTCCTGCAGGGACGGGCTCATGTCACGGTCGACGATATCAGATCGGTGGCAACTCCCGTTCTCCGCCACCGCATCCTGCTCAACTATAAGGCCGAAGCCGAAGGCCTGCGAATTGAAAAAATCATCAGCCAGCTGATTGATTCCGTCAAAGCACCGAACTGAAGTTCTCTGACCATCATTCAATGCGGCCCTCCACCAGAAGAGGAATTGACTTCTGAAGGGACTGACACTCGATTTGAAGCCCCCTCTCCGGTCCAGAATGGGAGTCTCCATTTCTGACCGCTGACGAGACAAACAAGGCATCCCCAATGACCATCAGAAGCTTTCAGATTCGCCAGCTGCTCCATGAGCTTTCCCCTCCGGAATCCGGGAAACAAAGTGTTGTCCTCACCGACAATGAGAAGTCGAAAGTGATTCTGTTCGGGTTTGCTGCCGGAGATGGACTGGCAGAACACACTGCTCCGATGCACGCCATCATCCAGATTATTCAGGGAGAAGCTGCATTGACTGTGGGGAACGACGTTGTCAGAGGTCAGGCCGGAACCTGGATTCAAATGGCTCCGGGCACCCCGCACAGTATTCAGGCAGAAACTCCCCTCTGGATGCTATTAACGTTGTTCAAATGAAACACTGGTCCATTGAGACACATCGATGTTGACGTCCCGAACGATCACCTGTGCCATCGACTGCCCTGCCTGCGAAGTCGAACAATTTGCATCAAACCCTGAGAATCTGCCGCTGTGGGCAACATCGTTTTGCCTGTCCGTTCGAAAGTCCGACGAAAACTGGGAGGTCGAGACACCATCCGGCTGGATCGCGATTCAGTTTGTTCCGAAAAACGAATTCGGAATTCTTGATCACATCGTCACATTTCCGGATGGCCAGACGGTTCAGAATCCCATGCGCGTGGTCGCTAACGCAGATGGAAGTGAGGTCATGTTCACTCTCTTTCAACGTCCCGGGATGTCGGACGAGGAGTTCGATGTCGATGCGGGAATGGTGGAAGCAGATTTGCAGACCTTGAAACGTTTGTTGGAATCTCGGCACGCAGAATCAAGAATGCCGCTGTGAATCAAAATCCCCGCTCTGGCCAGTCGCCTGTGCAGTGGTTTTCGGAAGGAGAGCACATGACCAGCGATCATGAATTGTCAGCCATCGGCTTGATCGCATCATCACATGAACAAAAGTGACAGATGAAGTAGCATGGCACAGGAAACTTTCAGCTGCATCCCATTGCGCAGCGGGAGAGGAGATCGTTCCCCACCATGATCTTCGTTCCATGCCACCTCATCGAGTTCTGCAACTCCGAAAACAACAATGAAGAGCACACATTTTCTTCTGGCGTTCCTCGCTTTGCTGGCCGTGTCTGCAGGACTCTTCGCAGAAGAGACGCCCCCTCTTTCACATCGCCAGATCAGCGGAATTTATCCGCATCTGGCGATGTACAATGAAGAAAATGAATGCGGAACGGGAGCCGTGGTACCTTGGGCAGATCGCCTTTGGGTGATTACCTATGCGCCTCACAAACCCAACGGCTCGACCGACAAGCTCTACGAAATTACTCCCGACCTGCGACAAATCGTTCGACCAGAAAGTGTGGGAGGAACACCAGCAAATCGAATGATCCATCGCGAATCCCGGCAGCTCTTTATCGGCCCTTATGTCATCGATGCCAATCGACAGGTCCGGGTGATTCCCCCTTCGAAGATGTTTGGACGGCTCACTGGAAATGCCCGCCACCTCTTCGATCCCGCAGGGAAGATCTACTGCGCAACAATGGAGGAGGGGTTCTACGAGATTGACGTCCACACTCTCGACGTCAAGGAACTCTGGACCGATGAACACCGGAAGACCGGTCGCCATGCAAACATCGCCGGTTATCACGGGAAAGGATTTTACTCCGGGCAGAATCGACTCGTTTATTCCAATAACGGAGAGCGAGGAAATGAAGCACTCCGGTTCCCCAACACCCCCTCAGGAGCACTGGTGGAGTGGGATGGCAAAGCAGACTCCTGGACGATGATCCGCAGAAATCAGTTTACTGAGGTGACGGGGCCCGGTGGGATTTATGGAAGCGACTCTCCGGAAACTGATCCGATCTGGTCCATCGGCTGGGACCATCGTTCCCTCATTCTCGCCGTTCTTCACGAAGGGAAATGGTCCATGTACCGACTTCCTAAGGGGAGCCACTCCTACGACGGCGCACATGGATGGAACACCGAGTGGCCTCGCATACGCGACATCGGGGAAGAGTCGCTGATGATGACGATGCACGGGACTTTCTGGAAATTCCCGAAGACGTTCACACCGAAGTCATCCCTTGGAATCACTCCTCGCAGCAACTATCTAAAGGTGATCGGGGACTTTACGACATGGAAGGACAAAGTCGTCCTCGGTTGCGACGATGCTGCTCGCAGCGAGTTCCTCAACAAGCGCAATCTGAAAGGAACCATCTCCGGGACGGGTCAGTCTCACTCGAACCTGTGGTTCGTCGATCGAAACCAGCTCGATCAATTCGGGCCGGTCATTGGCCGGGGATCGGTCTGGCTGAATGATGATGTGACTGCGGGAGAAGCAAGCAATCCCTATCTCTTCAGCGGGAACGACCTTCGCAGCCTGCATCTCGCCCAGAAAGGGAAGCAGCCACTATCAGTCACACTTGAGGTGGATCGCAAGGGCAATGGAGAATGGAGCCGGCTGCGGGAAATTGTCGTTCCCGCTGAAGGATCAACTTGGACGGAATTTCCAGCCAACGAAGCGGGAGCGTGGATTCGGCTCATTCCGCAATCGAATGCAGAAGGAGTGACAGCCTGTTTTCAATATCGAAATCGGGACCATCGCAGCACCGAACCAGATCCGATCTTTACCGGGTTAGCGACGGTCGACACGACAGACCTCTCGGGCGGCTTGCTCTACGCACGGGGAGAGAACTTCCGGACTTTGCGGTTCGCTGCACGGAACCAGAAGGGAGCCCTTCAGGGATACGATCTGAATGGGGATCTCGAACTCAAGCCCAATGGCGATCCTGTCGGGACAAAGTGGGTTGAAGAGAATTGTGCCATCCCCCAGAACGTCATTACGGTCGATGCAGCCTCTGTGCTCTATATTGACGGAAACAAAAACCGGTGGCGACTTCCCAAAGGAGATCCGGCGTTTGATCACCCCGGCCCACTTGGGCTCTCAAGAGTCTGTCGCGAAGTCTGTACAGAACGGGACCTGCTGAACGTTCACGGAACATTCTACGAACTCCCAGCTGAAAACGCCGGGGGCTTCATCAAAATTCGCCCGATTGCTTCACACCGCTTCCGGATTTCTGACTTCGTTTCCTATCGGGGACTGCTGGTGCTCAGCGGCGTGAGCGCGAGTGCCCCGGAAGAAAACGAACATCTCATCCGTTCGAATGATGGGGCCTGCGCATTGTGGGCGGGCGTTGTTGACGATCTGTGGAAAGCAGGCAAGCCCCGCGGGATCGGCGGGCCGTGGAAGGACTCTCCCGTCAATGCCTCCGTTCCGAGCGATCCTTATCTGATGACAGGATACGACCGGAAGAAGTTGACCTGTTCGCACACCTCTGATCAGACGATCCGTTTTACCTTGCAGGTTGATTTCACCGGGCAAGGAGACTGGACCGACTATCAGGAATTCAACATTCCCCCGGGACAGGAGATGGTTTACGAATTTCCAGAAGCGTTTTCGGCGTACTGGGCCAGACTGATTTCCGATCAACCGACAACAGCCACAGCCCTCTTCGAATACAACTAATCTTGCTTCGACTAAAACGCGTTCACCATTGACCGCTAGAGGGGAACGAACGGAGCGACAACGTCGCGAAGTGAATCAGATTGCCGAAGAGATTCCCCCACGGACGCTTTTTTCAGAACCGGACATTTTTGGGGAGCGTGACAGATTCCATCGACGAATCTTGGCTGCCAGACTTGTCGTTGAACGGTCGTCATCGAGCGTTCGTTCGCGGTTCTGATCATCCGCACGGATTACTGACAGATTTCCATCGTCAGAAACCGTTCGGGAGTCGACTTCAGGTAGACCGCCATCTGCTGGAGTGTCTTCCAGCGGGTCGAATGATTGGGGCTGTCAAAAGCGGGGGCCTCTTCCGGGAGATTCTCCAGAAGATCCTTGCGGACCACCATGACCCGGATTTTCTTTTGGCGAATTGTGGGAGCGATTTCGCATGTCAGGCACATGACATATTGAGCACAGGTCACTGGCGCCCCCAGGTCTTTTCGCACGGCCCCCGTCGCGAACTTTTCTGAAATCTCATTGAGAATGGCATTGAGAAAGTACCAGTAATCGGATTCCGGGAGCTTCAGCAGCGGATCGTCGGATGTTGTCTTTTGTGAAGCGGTAATCACAGCACGACATGCTGCCTGATTCAGGAAAATCTCCTCGCACCGCTTCTCCATCAGTGTTCGCAGCACGAGCCTGCCATCCTGAATACTGTTGAGCGAAACATTTAACCGATCCAGAAACTCGCGGCGGCTCCAGAGTCGCTGGGCTTTTCGAAATCCGAGATACCAGCCGACCAGTGCAAAGGTCCCCGCAACCGCGAACTTGATCCAGTTCTGATGAAACTGGTCGACGATCCGCTCCAGAATCTCACTCATGCCCGTTCTTCCATCATCGCCCAAAGTGACTCATGCGCCTCTCGCACCGCCGATGAATCCGGGATCGGAGCAAGTGCGTCTCTCTGAGAAAAGACGCTGAGGGCTTCATTCAGTCCGGTCCACCGAACCGAAAGTTCGGCATCTAACTTCGTCCCCTCAGCGTCAACGGCCTCTGGGTGCTTCTCTGAGGAATGTGCGAGGGGAATCTTATTGCTGTGCGCCCATCGTCAGCCGCATGAAGGCGGTTTCCAGGTTCACTTCTTCTTCGCGGAATTGCTTAATCCGGAATCCGTTTTCGATCAGAAGAGGCGGAAGGAAGCTGTAATCCTCAACGCCGGATTTCAGAGTGACACAGATCGTCCGTCCATCCATCGTCACATCGTGAACATCCGGATGCTGTTCGATCAGATGGGCAGCCTTCTCCTCGTTCTCCATCACCTTGATTTCCAGGAGGATCGACTGACGCGCCTTTCGCATCACTTCATCGACGTAACCATCGACCAGCATAATCCCCTTTTCGATGATACCGACTCGCGTACAGACATCCGCGAGTTCTGGAAGAATGTGGCTGGAGACAATCACCGTTTTCTTCATCGATCCCAGTCGTCGGAGAAGTCCGCGCATTTCAATTCGTGCGCGGGGATCGAGTCCGCTGGCCGGTTCGTCCAGCAGAAGGACCTGCGGGTCGTGAAGCAATGTCCGTGCGAGGCCGACCCGTTGAGTCTGCCCGCGCGAGAGCTGACTCACCATCGCATCGCGTTTGAACGTCATGTCCACGAGTTCGAGTTTCTCTTCACACACTTTGCGGCGCGCTGGACCATTGATCCGGTACGCGGAAGCAAAGAACTCGAGGTATTCCATCACGGTCATATCGTCATACACACCGAAGAAGTCCGGCATGTAACCGACAAGGCGCCGGATCTCCTGCGGTTTGGAATAGATTGACTGCCCGCAGACATAGCACTCGCCGTAGTCTGGATTCAGGAGCGTGGCGATCATCCGCATGGTCGTCGTCTTGCCGGACCCGTTCGGGCCAATAAACCCAAAGACATCTCCCTCCTGAAGGGAAATGGTGATTTCATTGGCGGCAATCAGATCACCGTAACGTTTGGTCAGTTTGATCGTTTCAATCACGACAAAATTCTCTGGTCAGTCCGGGATGGTCAACAGGGAGAATCCTCAGGCTGGACGTCTCCCTGCAGGGAACAGATTACTTCTTGAGCTGAAGCAGGTCTTCGGTCGGCGGAGCATCCTGCATACGGATCATGCGTTTCACCGGAAGGATGATGCGCACCATCGTGGAATGGGACTCCACCGGGATCGGTTTCCCATCCAGTTCAAACTCCACAGGTGAGGTCTGCAGACGGCCAAACAGAACGGCATACTTCAGACCAATGGTCTCGGACAGGTCGAGACGTTTGAGGGATTCGTTTCGTAAGCCGCAATATGAGGCTCCTCCGAGAACCTGATAAAAGGAGGTCACCAGTTCACAAACAAGTGGGTCGGTCGTATTAGGGTCGTAGGGGATACGCTGCTGATCATCCAGAGCGGACATTTCACGCCCGGTCATTTGAGACTGAATCATGTTGATCAGGCGACCTCTCAAGAGGTTGGAACCGGCTTGCCCGACATCCCACGGGGTTCCCGGAGGAAGCGGCCGGACCCGCTTTCCCGGAGGGGGCCGCTCAAAGTAAGCGAAATTCCCATACGCGATGAACCAGTCCTCCAGTTCTCCGGGCAAATGATGTTCGATGGTCCCAGCCATCTTGTGAACACCTGCTTCCTCGAGATAGCCGGTGACGAGCGATGTCGCAGGGACGGAAGAGTCCCATTCCGAGAAGACCCCGCCGCTGGCCCATTGCCGGACCGGGAAGTTGACGATGCCACTTCGATCCTGAAAGAACTGGTACTGAGGTTTCGACTCGTCCAGTCCCCCCGATCCCGCCATTCCGCGATACCCTTCCCCAGGCCGATTGATCCAGCTTACGACCAGTGGAGAGGAATCCTCCTTGAAGAATTCCGATGACCGCCTCGCAGTGACACGTTGCCGCTGATTCTGGGGGCTGTAGAAGTTGTACCAGCTGTATCCGCTGACCGTGTCCGTCGACAGGTCCACATCAATACTGTTGATCTGCCGACTGACAGCGGGGCGATCATTCATCGCATTCCCCCGGGAGATCGCCAGTCCGGATGCCAGGAGAATCCAGAAGGCCATTGTTCCCCACGTCCATTCCGGACGGTTCAGCCAGTACCGCACAATCAGCAGATCGACGGGGCCAATAATCAAGGCAAAGAGGGCAATCCAGCCAATGACTGACCAGGGAGCTGTTCTCGGCATCCCGTTGAAATGGTCCAGACTGTTATTGAGCTGAGCTTGCAGATCGGTCACGGCAGAAGGATCAAACGTGGTCACTTCCTGCGCCGTCATGGCCCGCTGGCTGTCCCAAGGGACAGGAATCCCGGCCAGAACTCCGGCGAGTCGCGCCTGCGATTCGGATTCCCAGCTGGCCAGAGGTCCCTGGTCCATTCGGACAGCAACGACCGTGACCTGCCCTGTTCCATAGGCTGCTCGCAACACTTGAGGCCCAGATAGATCCGTTGCCAGAACGACGCCCTGTTCACGGTCCAGTAACGCAGATGGGAGGGTCGTCAGTGTTCTGAGCTGCGCACTGCGAGGGACAAGATCCTGAATGCCGCTCAACTTGCCGATCGCCACCTGCCCACGTGGGGTGATCGGTAACCAGCTGGAGAGCGGGCTTTGCTCCAGCTGAGAAGAGGTGTCGCCCACTGCGATGATGAAGCGTCCTCCCGTTCGTACCCAGTTACGGATCGCCACAGCAGACTCTTCGCTGAGCGCAACGTCACCTGTCACCACGATGACATCGACTCCATCCAGCATTTCATCAGACCACAAAGGGGGATCGAACCTTTCGAGGCTGATGTGATGCACCGCTCCGGGGACCAATGTATTCCATCGTTCCAGCCCCCGTGTGAACACCGGTTGATTTCCCAGAGTGAGCCAGACCGTTGTTGACTGCTTCAGCGCCAGTGCCCGGGCAGAGGTGGATCGCCCCAGAGAAAGCGAATGAATGATCTCGTTTTTCCGGCGGATCTGAAGTTGAAGGACGCCATTCAGGCGTCCCGAACGGAACAACCCGCGAACGTGAGTGGTCTGACCGCCCGAATCCCGGGTTGCATTTAACGGTTGAATGGTCCCCTGCCCGTCCGGGTCGACGGCGCGGATGACGTAAGAAATATCTTCGTCAGCAGTGACAGGGGTGTCGAACTCGACAGCGGTCCAGTTCCCCAGACGATAGGTCCCATCAAAACCGATGCGGACATTCTGAAAGGGAGAGGATTCTGTCGCCCCCCTGCTGATTGACGGCGAACCGATCAACAGGCCAAGACAAAGGACCGCTGTCAAGGAGATCCAGAAACGGTTTCCCGTAGGATTGGATCGAACAGATTCAGCGAAACAGACAGATTTAACGTCGTTCACGAGGCTTGGAACCGGAGACGAGGTGAATTCAAAAGGGGGCCGGACAGAGCCTGCTTTGACGAGAATTGCGACTTCATGGCGGAAAGCCATCGGACGGGAGAAGGTTGCCTCCCCGACAAGCGATCACCCCTGCGCAATCCTGCATCAGAGTCCTCTGTCCTGTTAACTGAGGAGTATCATAAGAGATCCGCCTGCCGGGGAAGAGTCAGCGAGGGGAAGATCACGGCGAATTTTTATGGATTTCTGGGTCGGCACGGAGCGTACCTGTTACGGGGCAATCAGAGGAAAATCGACATCGTGCAAACATCATTTTTCAACGATTCTTGCTGATCGCTCAAGAACCCGTCACAATAGACGAAAGTTCGTATGCCTCAACCAACCATCGGGCTCCTCCAGGACAGATACAAACCCGCTGTGGCCATTGAATCTCCTTATACCCCGGAACAGCTGGACGCACTGGGGCTGGTTCCCGAGCGAATGCCGCGTCACATTGCCATTATCATGGATGGAAACGGCCGATGGGCACAGGCTCGCGGACTTCCCAGAATTGAAGGACACCGACGCGGAGTACAGAGTGTCCGCGCCGTCGTTGAGGAATGCGCACGACTGAGCCTGGAACAACTGACGCTGTACTGTTTCAGCAGCGAGAACTGGAAACGTCCCCCTGTCGAACTCGATTTGCTGATGAGCCTGCTCCAGCGGTTTGTCGTCGCGGAGCGAGAGGAA
The DNA here is from genome assembly GCA_938015865.1 of uncultured Planctomicrobium sp. Classification (GTDB taxonomy): domain Bacteria; phylum Planctomycetota; class Planctomycetia; order Planctomycetales; family Planctomycetaceae; genus Planctomicrobium. The sequence continues at coordinate 7,951 of CALLWY010000241.1, read as the reverse complement.
ATCATGCGACAGGATATCCGCTTCCGTACCATCGGACGGACGGATCGCATCAGTCCCCGAATTCTCGCCGAAGTCCAGCGAACGGTAGACCTGAGCCAGAACAATCGTGGAATGACTCTGTGTCTGGCACTCGATTACGGAGCCCGCGACGAGATCGTGTCCGCCGTCCGCCAGATTGCTGAAAAGGTCAAATCAGGAGAACTGACAACCGGGGAGATTGATGAGGATGTCATCTCCAATCATCTCTATACCGCAGGAATGGTGGAACCTGATCTGGTGATCCGTACTGCAGGTGAAATGCGGATCAGTAACTTTCTGCTCTGGCAGATCAGCTACGCGGAACTCTGGGTCACAGAGACACAGTGGCCCGACTTTCGTCAGCAGGATCTCCACACTGCCCTTCGCGACTATGCTGCCCGCGAGCGTCGCTTCGGTGGCCTGAACGTCCACCCGGCGTGATTCCCATTCCGCCGCTTGCCCGTTCCTCCATTTCAAGTTTGTTCCAATTCGATCGTCCATTAAAGAGAGGACGTGAATCAGCGCGTGGGGTCAATAGTGATTCGCCCCGCGCTGGCATTCCATCTGGGGACGATCTGGACCACGTCGTTCTTCATCGCGAACTCAATGTCGCGTTCCATTCCCAGTTCCAGAAGATTCTGTGCGCCTGGCCCATCCAGGAATGCCGCCTGAAAATCCTCAGGGGAGCGACTCCGGGCCAGAAAATAATCTGCCCCCATTCGGGCGGACAGATTGCCGGTTTGCCATCGAGATCCCGGAAGAGCCAGCAGGTCACTCGTGACAGCTCCCGCAAACAGGATGTCTTCCGGAGTCAATTGTCCATCGGTACCGGCACAGACAAGGTGGACATCGCAATCATCTGCATTGAGACGCTTGACGATGGCCCGGCGATTGATGAACGCTCCGACATAGACCCGTGCCGCCTCACGAGCCATCAGCAGCGCCCGTGTTCCATTCGTCGTCGTGAAGACAACCGTCTTGTTGCTAACTGTTTCCGCAGTGTACTCGAAAGGGGAATTCCCGAGATCAAATCCCTCAATGGGGACTCCTCGGCGTTCACCCCCCAGAAGAAGAGATTGAGGGGAAAGTCGTTCAGCGGCAGACCGGGCATCGTCAATCCCCAGACAAGGGATGACAGCATCGGCTCCATTCGCCAAAGCCTGAACCATTGTGGTCGAGGCCCTTAATACATCAATGACAACAGCGGAAGAGTTGGCGAGAGAATGTCCCTGCAGAAATTCCGGGAGGAGTTCGACAAAGATTTTCGGCATGACTCGAATCACCCTCGGGTTGGCCACAGAGTGATCCGCGAAAAAGAACTCAGATCACCTCAATTGTATTCTCAAAATTGAGCGATCGGTTTTCATTCAGCGCAATTTGAGACGCAAGCTGCTTGATATAGTAGGTGGAAGTCCTCCCGTAAAGAACAACAGAGTCACCCACTTCTTCCAGACGAAGATCCCGGATTCGGCCTCCTGTCTGATATGCGATTTTTCGTTCCAGTTCAGCAATGCTCAACGGAAGTCGCGAGTCACCGGTTTTGGTTTGACCGAAGGCATCGCTATTGACGAAGTTGGATTCCAGCGCTTCCATCAGTTTAACTCCCTTCTTGAGAACTCGTCGTTCTAGCCCGTCCTGACATCCTTGTCCCGCAACGTCCGTTGCTTTCCAGCATGTCCGCGCTCATTACCGGATCACTCCAGATGACTCGCGGTCGACAGGATTCAAAATGGAATTCCCGTCACAACAAGGTCACCTGGAAATTAAACAATAAAAATCAGAGAGTCAAAGAGAATTTTGCGATTCATTGAAGTTAGGGATCAACATCCCCAAACAGATTGACCAGTTTCCCGGATCAATGTTTCTCGTTGACGTGATTGATCTGCCAGATGAGCTTCTCATCACGAATGAAGCAGCCAAAACAACAGGATGGCAAACAAGGCAAGATGGGGACATCAGGAAGAAGCCAGAGTGGTTTGCCAATTCAAACCGAGCATGATGGAATTCAATCCACTCCCGATCCCCAGCAAGGCAATCTGATCGCCAGACTTCACGACCCCTTCTTCCAACCCGAGAGCGACTGCTGTCGGAAGTGCCGCAGCCCCAGTATTTCCGAGAAACGAAACCGTAGGGAAATCACGTTGCGGGTCCAGCTGTAGCCTCTCCAGGAGAAGCTGACGATGGGCCTTCCCAACCTGATGCGTGAAGATGCGATCGGGGGTGTCGTTTGACCATCCCAGATTCTGTTTGGTCAACTCCCAGGTTTCCGCAGCAAGATCCACCCCCGCGTGCAGAAGAGCTTCCGAATCGGTGCTCATCAGCGGTCGACCATCAGGGGTTGAGGCCCCATTCCCGCCACCGGCACACAGTTCGTGGGCGCTCGTATTCGAAAGCCAGGCCCCTCCCAGAAAGCGATTTCCAGTTCGGGAAAGTGACCTGTGGCAAAGGACAATGGCTGCGGAACCAGAACCTATGGTCAGGGACGCGAAGTCCATCTTGATCGATTTGCGGGTCACATTGGGGTTGTTCAGAAGACTGGCAATCGTCCCTTCCACAAGTGGTCGCCCAATTTCGGTCCCAACCACGATTCCTGCCCGAATCCGTCCCAGCTCGATCATGTCGGCAATCGCCACCATTCCGTTCAGAAGCCCCAGACACGCATTGCTGAAGTCCAGAACCAGGGCATTTCGTGGCAGGCCGGCAGCGTGATGCACCCCAGCAGCAGTCGCCGGCTCCAACTGGTCCCGGCAGACCGACGCATGAATGAGGGCTCCAACCTGAGAGGCGTCCATCTGAGAGACCTCAAGAGCCTTCCGCACGGTCTGCGCACTGATCTGCCCGGGAAGTGTCCCCGGGGGGAAGAAACGCCGCTCCCGAATCCCGGACATCAGTTCAAGTCGGCCTTCCGGAAGCCCGAGTCGCTGATAGACCGAAGCCAGCTGGGCCTCAATTTCGGCAGAGGTCACCACTTCCGGAGGCAGAATTGTCGTGAACGTTTCGACACAAACGTTTTGATACTGCATGCTCAGCAATGTCTTCCGGAATCCAGCAGGATGTCAGGAGATTCCCCCCTGACTCAGACAACCACAACGCAATTTTCAATCTGAGAAACAACGCCGGGGACGCCACACCGACATCCCTGATCTGAAATAACAAGATGCGGAGACAGTACCTGTATCAGCCAGATGGATCAATCGACTGAAGCGACGGCCGATTCTGTCGAGACATCCCAGAAGCCTTTTCCAGTCTGGCACATCAGCAATGGGAAGCCACCCGCTTCTATCCCGGACCTGAAACCCCGCCATCGTTCAAACAAAAAAAGGACCGGAGGCCGAATGATCGGTCCTCCAGTCCCATCAGATCTCGATCAGGCATCTTCAGCAGCAGAACACAATCTGACCGCCTTGCAGCGATCAAATGATCGTGCTGCCATCCGGCCTGAAATGGCACATTCGATCAGTCGAGCCCTGAAAACGTTCAGACGGTCGCAGGCTCAACGATCTTTGCTTCATTCAGCAGCGATTCAACAGCTGCAATCTCTGCATACTGCATCTGACGCTGCTGCTGAACAGCTTCCGAGTAATTCTGCGTGTCCAGCGCCACCGAGCTTCGGACGAAGCGAAGGCCACGGAGGAGCAGTTCCTGTTGCTTTCGGGTCAATTGAAATCCACGTTCTGCCATAGTTTATGGTCTTCCCATGCACGCCATCCCGTGCCTGCTTCTTCACGCTCCTCCATGCTCATGAGGAAGCTGGGATGTCGATTTTTAGTTCTCAGTCATCTCCATCAATGGATGCGGACAAACTGCGTTAACTCACACTATCGTACTCACAGAGTACAGAACTTTTCCAACATTCTTTGCCCAGTTGCGACCGAAATAACCTGCAAAAACTGCCGTTACCGGCCATTCTGGGAGGCTCTCAACAATCCGGAACCATATGCCTCTGCCATCGCCTTGGGGATTTCTGCTTCGGCGAGGACCACTTTTGCCCGGTTTTCCTGGGTAAGTGCTTGCATTTCCTGTTCCATGGCCACCGCTTCGGCGCGTCGCTGCTCAGCTTTTGCCCGGGCAACACGCATATCTGCTTCTGCCTGATCAGCTTGCAGTCGTGCCCCCACATTGTCACCGACATCGATGTCTGCGATGTCAATGGAAACAATTTCATAAGCTGTCTGGGAATCCAGACTCTTACGGAGGACCGCCTGGGCAATCAGGGCAGGATTTGCCAGCACTTGCTTGTGGGTCTCGCACGAGCCAATCGCAGACACAATCCCTTCGCCAACCCGGGCGATAATGGTGTCTTCGGTTGCTCCCCCGATCAGTTGACTCAGATTGGTGCGGACTGTCACGCGGGCACGAGCCTTCAATTGAATCCCGTCCTTGGCAACTCCGTCGAGCGTTAATCGGCCGTGGCGGGTATCGGGGCAGTCAATCACTTTCGGGTCCACACTGGTACGAACCGCTTCCAGAACATCACGACCTGCCAGGTCGATTGCTGCCGCAGTATCCCAGTCCAGTGCGATGCTCGCCCGATGGGCAGCAATCAGCGCCCTGACAACACGGGTCACATTCCCTCCCGCGAGGTAGTGAGCGGACATGGCACTCGTGGGGATATCAGTAATCCCTGCCTGAACAGCACTGATCTTGGCATCGACGATCAGCGCCGGATTGATCTTCTGAAGCGACATCCCAATCAGGGTCAGCGGGCTGATGTGGGCTCGGGTCACAAGGCTACGAAGCCACAGGCTGAAGTAACGTCCAAAGAGAAAGATGAATGCAAGCCCGACGATCAGCAGGAAAATCAGGCCGATAATGATCGCCACTCGAGTGGGGTCGTTGCCTGGCAAGATCGATCTCCATTCATGCTGTAAAGGGGAATGCGCTCACTGATGATCGACGAGGAGCGCAATGTCTCCCCAACATCGGAAGTTCATGGAAAACTTGAGTGAAATTGTAAAGTTCCGGGACCGAAATGCAATTCCCATGAGCAATTGTGAATCGTCCACCGCCCGACTTTTCGTAGTGAAGGACTTGCCGTGGCGGTCCTGGAGAAGCACGTCCTTCGATTGATTTCCTTCGTCGAGCCGGCGAAGAGAAGACCACTTTCGGGAATCTTTATGAAGCAGCCATTTTCCGCTTCAGTTACTGCAAGAAAACAGATAGACTCCCGTTGATGCGAGTGCAACGCAGCCCCTGCACTTCAGCAATGAAAGGATTCGCTATGCCCTCTCGTCATTCGATCCCCTCGCAGGAAAATGGTTCGACCGAAAGTCGACTCTGCGGCTTCGACGATCTTGTTCCCGGCAATTCAGCAGATGGAGTCTATGGAAGCGGAGATCACGCCCCGCACGAAACGGAGTACGTTGTGCAAAGGGCGCTCCTGAGTCTTCCCGATGTCCATTTTTCTTCGCTGGAAGTCCACCGTATGCCCGACGGTATCTGCCTGACAGGCATCGTGAAAGTGCCGGAACACAGTTCCCGACCACACTTTGGGAAGGTTGCAGGAGCCGCAGCAGGGATTTCGCGCGTTCTCGACCGGCTGGTTGTCCAGCGTGACCTGGAGTCGCCCGACAAGTCCTCCAAGGAAACACTCACGAAGCTTCCGCCCAAAGGGTGACAGTCCTTAGAGACGCATGAGAGCCACTTGTCGCACCGTTCCCGGCAAGTCGCGTCATCGCGGCCGGGAAACCAGTGGTCACTGGCTCCTGCCCCGGAAGCCTCAATGCCGAGTTTGGAGCAGCAGACTCAGCGAGAGTCGCGGAATCCAGCGCCGGCGTCCACTCCATATGCGTTCGCTGTCAGCGGGAATCGTCAATTTCAGGATCTGGAGGCCCTCGCAATTGCCCGGGCACGCTCTTCAGAGGTTTCGTTAAAAACGTTGGTCAACAATCGTTCCATTGCCGGGGTGAACTCTGACGAACGTCGCGCCATCGCAAGACGGGCAGTCTGAAACGCAGATGCTGTTCCATCCGGAAGTTCTTCAAGGACTCCATTCCAGATCCGGCTGAACGGGGGGATGTGTTTGGGGAGAAGACGACCACCGGGAAGAATCAGGCTCATGACCCCGATGGAAGTTCCAGTGTTAAACAGGCTTCCGATCGCTGTTTTTGTGTGGTCCCCAATAAAGCAGCCCACCTTTGTGCTTCCGGTGCGAATCCCGGTCCCCACAAGCGGAACGCTCACATCCGAGTAGTCATTTTTGAGGTCGCTGTTCGTCGACAGCGCCCCGAGGTTAACCCAGGAACAAACGTAGCTGTGCCCGAGAAAGCCATCATGATATTTGTTGGCAAACCCGTGCACGATGCTTTCCTCGATCTCTCCCCCGAGCCGGCAATTGGGGCCAAAGCTGCATCCCTCACGGATATTCGCCCGGAACAACTGAGTCTTTTGCCCAATGAACGCAGGCCCCTCGATCCGGGTAAATGCCTGCACCTGGACATCTGCATCGATCCAGACCGGACCTGAGGAGACGTCAATCACGACAAAAGGGTCCAGTTTGGCAGTCGGATGAATGAAGACCTGATCATCGGGACCGACAATCGCCACTCGTGGGTCCAGCGAACCGGCTCCCATACCTTCGTACCGGGTCTCAAAGTCCCTTTTTAATCGCTTTGGATTCTCTGAAATGAGATCCCAGGGGTACTCGATGACGGTCCCCTCAATCGCGATCGGCTTCAGAGTCCGTGCCAGCCGTGGCAGATGATCACCTGCAAGAACCTCAGCAACACCGATCGTTGCCCCAGAAGGCAGCGCGACCGCAGCCAGAGTCTCCCCAATCCAGGCTGCTGTTCCGGGCTGGAGGCTGGCAAGGTCCTTTCCATCAATCAGACAACGTCCGTTGATCAATAGAAGTGAATCTTCCGCAATCCACTGATCATCATTGATTCGAGCCTCTGGACAGGCCTCCGCATAGGTGTCCCGAAGCTCCGGGCGGACGATGGCCCCCCAATTAGGACTTCCGAAAAAATGAGTGAGTCTTTCCCGGGAACTGAAGTGTCCGCAAAGCAGTTCGAAGACGGGCCGAAGTGTGGCAATCGGGGCAAGTTGTTTTGCAGTAACGTCTTCGTAGAACGCGATCCTGCGCATTTCGCTCTCCGGACGAGGGGCGCCTGCGGAAATCCCGACGATACATCGGAATATCTGAAATGAGAAAACGGGAGGAGTCGAACGACTTTAGTGAAAATGAAATGATCCGGACAGGCTGACTATGCCGATTATGAGAGCCATACATCCGACGGCATTGCAACATCTTGACAGAGTTGGGAAACGGTCCTACTTTTCCTCTGCCTTCAGCGTTGGTGCCGGAGATGCCATTGACCTGAACCGACGGGGTTCAAATCAACGGCAGCACGTCACCCGTTCGATGGCCACTTTGCCAGCAGTTGATCGAAGGTTTTCCTCACGGATTTCCATGCAGGAACCTCAAGATTGCCAGCGGAAAATCGTTTTGGTGAGACAACCTATTTTTGACAGTCCACCAGACAAGCCAGGACGGTCCGAATACAACTGAAGAACAGTTGTGAAATTGCTCTCGCGAATGGAGTCGCAGATGTCGAATATTCTTCCGCTGTCTCGAAACGGTGATACACAGAATTCTGCACCGTCTCAGGTTCCCGTCCCGCTGATCGATCTCGTCGATCAATACCACTCCATCAAGCCCGAGATTCAGGAAGCCGTCAATCGCGTCTTCGAGCGACAGACATTCGTCCTTGGGGAAGAAGTCGAGAATTTCGAAGCCGATATTGCAGCGTATGTCGATGCCCGACATGCCATCGGATGTGCCTCCGGGACAGATGCCCTGCTGCTCTCGCTCATGGCTCTGGGAATCGGACCTGGCGATGAAGTGATTACGACTCCCTACAGCTTTTTCGCGACGGCCAGCTGCATCGTCCGCGCCGGGGCTCGTCCGGTCTTCGTTGATATCGACCCGGTC
>CALLWY010000240.1 GCA_938015865.1 uncultured Planctomicrobium sp. | reverse complement strand
TCAACCGTCTGAAAAGCAGAATCGACGTCGTAAACGGTGTCCATGTGAATGGCCAGCAACACCTGAATCGGGGCGTCAGGGCGCTGGACGGCGTGAATATTCGCTCCCAGCGGGCGCGGAATGACACGGCCAAGGCTGTCTACCATTTCAACCGGGTCAGGATGGACAATCCGGATGGTCTCAGTAAGAGGCCGGAATTCATCAACAACCAGACCGGCCAGCGCCTCCAGACCGGTCGGATTAAAGGTGCCCGTATTGATCCCAGCCCACCCTTTCAACAGCTCTGTCATGGGATGTTGCTGGGCAATCAGCCAGTCCAGTTCCTCGTAGGTGCGGGCCATCGTCCTCTGCTTTCCGGAGCTTCTGAGAGTGAAGATTAGATTGTAGCGGATTTGATGACAGAAGTGTCGATTGCGCTACATCGGCAGAATCTGCCGGTTGAGGTGGGTTTTGTTCTTAAAGCATTTCTAAATAATATGTTATCGAAATTGAATGTCGATTGGTCCACGGAATGCAATGTTATTTCTCCGTAAGAAGGGGCTGACTGAGTCCCGCGGGCGTACGACCCAAAACAGGAGAAATTGACATGAAAACGTATGCATTGGCATTTCTGGCAGCCGCGGGCCTGACATTGTTGACAACTGGAACCGCTCAGGCAGGGAAAGTTCACGTCTATATGGGAAATCCGTACGGTTCTTACCTGGGATCGCACGGCCATCATGGGTGGAATCACTGGGGAACAGGGCATCGGGGACATTATCACTATCACGATACCAGCCACTATGACTATGTCCCCCCGCGTGTGATCCCCCATGGAAACCATTTTCATTACGTACCGGGCGGATATTACTTCCACCAGACCGGGCATTATCACTACCACCGCGGCCATCATCATCACCACTGATTTCAGGGGTGGTGAGTGCCGGGGAGAGATGGTCAGACTGCGGAGATGCGGAGTTCACAGAGAGTGCGAGACGTTAGGTCGAGGCTCTCTGTGTTCTCCGCGTCTTCTTTTGATGCCTTTCACTTCTTCGATCTGACTTGATCAATTTGCCCCTCGCGTCCTGATTCTTCCATGGAAAGATTCTCTGCGGTTGATGTCTCTTTCCGCATCCACTGACTACCCTGTTCCGCCGATTCGGTCGAAACGAGATTCAGGCGAACGAGGGAGAAAATTGGTGGGGTTGGTCGAGACAGTTTGTTACGCAGAGAACGACGTCTACAGTGAAGCGGGATATTCTCCCTGTCGACGTTACCGTTACACCCTCATTCGTCGTTTTGGGAAGAAGAGTGCGACAAAGAAGGAACGGATCGCCTTTATTGGGCTGAATCCGTCAACAGCGACGGAACGGGTCAATGATCCAACGGTTCGCCGGTGCATTGGCTACGCACAGCAATGGGGATACCGTGAATTCATCATGCTGAATGCATTCGGACTCCGTTCGACCGACCCCAAGGGGCTTCTCAAAGTCGATGATCCGAATGGGCTCGGGAATGATGAAGCGATCCAGACCTGGGTGAAAAAGAGCAGCGTCGTCGTGTGCTGCTGGGGAGTTCATGCCCGGCTGAATGACCGTCATCAGGAACTCGTCCATTACCTTTATCAGTGGGGAATCCGTCCTCAGTGTCTCGGAGTGACTCAGGCTGGATTCCCGCGGCATCCTCTGTATCTGAGGAAAGATGCCATGCTGGTCGATCTGCCGGGTTAAGCGACCTCAACGGGGAGCTGTGTGATGGAGGATAAATGAGATCAGCCGCCCCGGAAGACCGGAACGGCTGACCCTGTCTGGATGGAATTGCCCTCAACGACTATTCAAATTGGGTGATCCCCGGCATGGCGTAAACCGGCTTTGGTGCAGGAGCATCCCAGTTCGGTGTCTCTGGAACAAGGATTTCCTTCGAGTTCAGAGCCATTTCGTAGGTGATTTCCTTGCCTGTGTAGGCGGCCATTCGTCCCATGATCCCCAGCAAGGTGCTATTGACCATGCGGTCACCATCGTTGATTGGCTTCCCGTCACGAATGGACTTGAACAGCTCATCATGCTCGACCTGATACATGTTGGGGGTTGGGCCCTTATAACGCCATTCTTCATCCCCCCAGGTTTTGGCCCCACGATGGCCAACTTCACCACGCCCCTTGGTTCCAAGGACGTAGCAGCTGTTGTCGTTGTAGCAGCCGTTGATCTGGCGCTGAGCGATGAAGGATCGGGTCGAATCTGGCCAGAGATAGTTCACTTCGAAGTGGTCGTAGGTATTCCCTCCCGGAGAAGGAATCTGGCGTCCTCCGACGGCAGTGCAGCTGACAGCAGCGATATCCCCCTTCGTCCAGGCCAGCCAGTCCACTGCGTGAATCGCCTGCTCCACAAGTCCGTCTCCCGACAGCCATGTGAAGTTGTACCAGTTGCGGACCTGCCACTCGAGATCCGTCATCCCTTTCGGACGGGCACTCTCGGGGGGCATCGGCTTGACGACGCCGGTCAGATACGTGGCGTAGGAACAGACCACATCTCCAATCGCACCGGACAGAACTCGCTCGAAGAACGCCCGCTTGGCGTAGTCATAGCGCCAGCAGTACCCAGCGACCACAGCAAGATTCTTTTCCTTGGCCTTCTTGACGGATTCGATGACCGATCGGATTCCCGGGCCGTCAGTCGCCATCGGTTTTTCGGTGAAGACATGCTTCCCTTTTTCAATGGCATAGGCCAGATGTTCTGGACGGAATCCCGGAGGGGCAGCCAGCAGAACGACGTCGCAAGCGTCGGTCACATGTCGAAAGTTATCCAGACCGGAGAATTTGCGATCGTCGTCGACGACCACGCGATCCGCGATGTCCTTCTGGGAACGGAGCGAACGCAGGCTGGATTCGATTGCTTCTGGAAAAGCATCTCCCATCGCAACAAGCTGAGCCTGAGGGTCCGCTGAGAGGGCCTGATGTGCAGCCCCCGTTCCGCGTCCTCCACAACCGACCAGCCCGACTCGAATCACATCGTTCCCGGCAGCGAAGACGTTTGGTTGGGCGGCGAAAGTCCCCATTAAAGTCCCCGCAATACCGGCGGCAGAACTGGTTTTCAGGAAGTCACGGCGAGAGGCATGAGGAATCGGCGGGGTATTCGGTGATTTGTTGGACATCAACAATTCTCCAGGATTCAGATAGACAGATTTATCGGCGGGGTGCGCAACTGAATGACCAATGTTCCCACTTCGGACAGGTTAAAAGCCCGAATGTCTACGGAGGAGAGGCCAAATTATCAGTCGGATCGGCAACTGATTGCGCAGGCTGAATTATAGCTACAACCTGAGAATGATCCGACAAGAACAAGCCATAATGTTCACAAGCAATCGGATTTGTCAGATGATTTGTCCAAATTTGATCTAATTGGATCAATGGAAGCGGAATTGGCCAGGTCGCCCGATAGCCTCGCCCGCATGTTTCAAATATCTGCAGGTGGTTTTGTCGAAGGGGATTCAGCCAGACGGAGTCGGGAGGAGTGTTGAAGTCTCCCAGGATAATGAGACGCTTGTTTGACAGGTTGTCTGCAATCGTGGCCAGATTCCTGAGGGCTTCTTCTCGCGAGATCTGAAGATTGGCGTTGATGTCGACCGCAAGAAACGTGAACTCGATTCCCTTCACCGTGGCTGTGATTTCACGTGCTTCTGAACCACCTCCGAGTGAGTGGGGAATAGCGGTTTCTGCGGTCCCCCGGACGAGGAGTGCCATACCTCCCCCTAATACGGAAATGTCGTAATCCGGCAAGAGGTCCCGCAGCGATTGTCGCCACTCCTTCGGATCTCCTGCGATTTCGATCAATGCGATGACGTCCGCATCACGAGCCCGAAGCGCCGCTGCGGTGTCGGTCAGATCTGTTTTCCTCGCAATGTTCCACAACAGCACAGAGATTGAGGGTGACGAGTCTGAAGTCTGTTGTGGGGGCTGCGGAGACCATCGGAAATCCCGCTGAATCCAGATCGTGAAGAAGAACCCGGTCAGGATCAGCCAGAGGACGCCCCGTCTCCATTGGCGAAACCGGGTCGCAACTACCAGACAGAACAGGCTTCCTGCAGTCAGAACAGACAGGGGGCTGGCATAAAACAGGATTCCCAGAGGATGAACGGAGTCAGCCAGTGTGAACCGCAACAGAGCACAACCGATCGTGAAAAGCCCCACCAGCGCAGCGAGCCAGTGAAGCCCCCGCCACTTCCGATGGTCCCCTGTTCGGGTTGGGCAAGATTCGGCTGGAGAATCACCCGGAACAGTCACAGAAGGGTTGTTGTGCGGCGGGAGTTCACTCAAGACGGCACCAATGCAATGGTCAGGAAGTGCGGCTGGCTTTCTCAGTACACGTTCTTGATCTTGAAGTCGGCAATGGCGACAGGATGATCCAGTCCGAAATTCAGGATCACTTCCGGATGAAGCTCCCCGACGATGCCGCTCACCTCCCCGTCAGTGGTCACCTGAGCCACTCGTCCCGGGATGAATGAGGCATGTTCCACGGCGGTATAGGTCCCTTGCAGTCCCAGTTCAAACAGCAGGGCATCAATGATCGACCGCATGGAGGCGTAACTCGCCTCGCGCCCCATCTCGACGACCGCCAGATGTCGCTCTTCACGGGCTCCGGTTTCTGAGGCTGCATCCAGAACCGTGACATTGTCGAGTTCAAAGAACCGAATCGGAAGCGGAGCACGCTTGTTCTCTCGGAGATGCTCCATCAGGCCGGTCATCAGATGTGACCGGACGACGGTCATGGCCTTGAGTTTGGGATTTCCGATGCGGGGATAATG
>CALLWY010000239.1 GCA_938015865.1 uncultured Planctomicrobium sp. | reverse complement strand
GTTTTCATCATCGAAGACGTGCTGGTTACCGAACCAGAGCGGAAGCCATGACCCATCAGCTCGCTGCTGACGGATCAGAAACCGGATCGCACGGGCCCGCGCAGAAGGGAGTCGGCGCTTCTGCTGATCAGGAAGCAGGTCTTCCCAAGCACGCCAGGCACGGAGAGTGTGTGCCGTCAGATCGGCACTGCTTCTATCAAACGGGAGTGTCCCCCAGCCACGGCAGAACGTTGGGATTCCGCCGTCACGATTCTGGAGATTCAGCAGCCACTCCACTCCCATCGCAGCGGCCTGAATCAGCTCCGCGTCATGACCATCGCTGGGATCGACGAGTGTTTTCAATGCACACAGCGCGCCGGGAGTATCATCGGCATCGGGAACCCCTCCGGGAAGATCGGTCCATGCCCACCCTCCCGGAGCTGCGTGTGTATATGGATGCTCGACCCGATACTGCTGATTGAGGAGCCACTTGCGAATGGATTGCTTCTCGTCTTCGTTCAACTGAGGAGATGCCCCCGGAGACGCAGCTAGAGCACGCACGGACAGAGTGGTCACCCATGTCGCGAGATTGGAATCAATCGCCCAACTCCCATCCGGTCGGACGGACTCGATGAGAAAACGGATTCCCTCAGTCACCACAGGATCACGAACCCGCCCCGCCCCGATCAGACTCATCGTCACGAAACTCGTCAGGGGACTCGCTTCGAGATATCCCCCGCTGGTCGGCTGGATCGAACGGAGGAGCTGGGAGGTTCGCGAACGGACAGCATTTCGCCCCCACCGGAGCAGTGGATTTTGTGAGGGGCGATGGAAGTGGCGGAGCTGACCTATGGCAATCAATGCGGGGAGGGCATAACTCACCACCGGCATTCGCAGTGCGGCAAATAACTGATGCGGAAACGCCGCCAGCTCAAACGGCAGCTGAGGAATGAGATCCCATCGCGGCGGAGTTCCCAGTCGCCCTGACAATGCCAGTGCTGTGAGAATCGGGACTGAAAACGTATGATCTTTCCCATAACGGCGACGAATCGCGACCGACAACGTGTCCGGATCGATCCCCCCCGCCTGCTTTCTCAACCAGTCCTCGCAGCGTGCGACGGTTTCGCCATGTCCCCCGTCCTGACCGGCAAGTGCCCCCCAGCACAGGGCTGTCGTGCTGATGTTACTGAAGCTGTGAATGGTGTCGCCCCAGCCTCCATCGTCGTTCTGGTGATCGGCAAGCCACTGTCGCCCGCGGTCGATCAGTCGTTGTAAATCTTTCCTTGAGATCAGGGGACTGGGGGCTTCGCGGAGATAGTCACGGAGCGCACAGACCGTCGTTGCGGTCGAGAGAGCGCTGCTGGAGAGTTCTCCTTCCCAATGTCCATGGTCGCCACGGCATTGGAGCAGCGATTCTCTCGCATTCGTCAGGGCCTGCGTCAGCTCATTCGGGGTCATATGCTCAGGTGTCCCAGCGCCAGCAGCCCGTAGTACGTGTATTCACAGTCGAGATGGTCATCATCCCATGTCCCGTAAAATCCCCCGCGTGCTGTCCAGAGGGTGTCGATGAAATCCAGACACGGCTCACGAATGAGCGTCAGATCGACATGGAGGGAAGAGAGGGCATGAAGTGCGGTGGCTGTCGACAGAAGATCCGGGATCGGAGCATCCGGCGTCGCGAAAAATCCCCCTTCTGCATGGAAGCGAGATAACAGCCAGCCCGCCAGATCCGGATCAGGCGGGACTCCCAGCTGACGCAACAATGTCGCGGCCGCCGAAGAAGAGGGGGTCAGCCCGACGGGGAAATCCGGGCTGTTGGTATATCCCCCGTCCGAAGTTTTCAGGGATTGAATGGCATTCACCATGCCGGACGGGTCAGGCACAGTGGCTCCGGCATCCTGATAAGCTCCCCACGCAAGAAAGCAACCGTAGAGGGTGCCGTGCGTCGAACCGGGGATGGCGTTGTACCCCCCATCGGGTGTCCGAAGCTGTTCGATCTGCTCCAGAATGCCAGCCACATCGATTGTAGGGCGGGAGGCAGGCGGGAGGAGCGTCCAGAGCCGAAGCAGGCAGGCATTATGAACGAGGTCCAGTTGAGTGTTGCCCTGAAATCGGGAGATGTAACGGGAAATGGCCTCAACAGGAATCGTCTCCTGCAGTGCGATCAGCCCAGAGACGGCAAATGAGGAATAATATAAGTCACTCTCTCCATTTCGATTGGCATAGCCTCCATCTGGAAGCGCTAATCCATGCAGATACTGCGCGACCAGAGACGCCGATTCCCCCAGCATTTTGGAGGAGAGTCGTGCCACCTGAAGCATTTCACGATTCAGACTCACGACACCAACCCTGGATTTCAATCAGAAAGATCTTGCTGATCACGCGACGGAGCAACCCTTTCAGGCTGGCATCCTCAAGCTGGGACAGGGCCCGGATCGCTTCTTCCTTGTACGACTCCTGAAGAACCCGGCAGCGGGTCCGGACGTCGTATTCGTCCAGAAGACGTCGGACACTGGCGAGGTCTTCTGCGGATGCCGATCGGGTCCAGACCTTCTCGACGATTGCCCGTTCGTCCTCGCGTGCAATGGTCCGTTCATAGAGGATCGCCAGAGGAAGGGTCGGCCGCATCGCCATGATGTCGTCCGGTTCGTCTCCGGAATCGAGATCCTGAAGGTCATCGCGAATCTGGTAGGCAATCCCGAGTGCTTCGCTGTACTGGGTAATGATCCGTAACGTCTCCTCATCCGCACCTGCTGCCACCGCCCCGAGCTGCAGGGCGACGTCGAAGGCGGGAGCGGTCTTGCGTCGGAAGATTTCCAGAACGTCCCGCGACTTCAGTGGGCGTGGATTCCGTGTCCACGTCAATTCCTCCCCCTGCCCCAGACAGAGATTCCGATGGCCAATCGAAGCAACCCGCAGCAATTCGCCCATCCGCAAAGCGAGGCTGGAGCATTCGCTGATCAGTCGATACCCCTCCCCGATCAGCAGGTCTCCGACATTCAGAGCGACCTCGGTTCCGTGCTGGATATGCACGGTCGGCTCGCCGTAGCGAAGGTCGTCGTTGTCTTCAATGTCGTCATGAATGAGGGATGCCTTGTGGAAGCATTCCACCGCGATCCCCAGTCGCCGGACATCATCGGGAATCGGCTGATCCGGGGCAGGATTCATCGCCTTCCACGCACAAGCCGTCAGGAATGGACGCCACCGCTTGCCATCCTGCGCCAGCGAGGCCTGAGCAATCTGCTCGGTCTGGCTGACAGGCTCGCCCATGATCTGGCGGAGTGACTCGGGATCGAACCACTTTTGGACATCCTGCCGCATTGTGTCCAGATCGATACGATAGGTGCGGTCATCCTTGTGCAAATGAATGACTTCCCAGACCCATTCCAGATCGACGGTGACATCCTTGCAGTCATCCTGCAGCAACGGGATCGCAATTCCCGGAATCGCTGCTGAGTCCATATAGGGGAATGCCTTCTCCAACACCGAGAGGCAACTCACCCCGACAATGGCGTCAATCTTGCCCGTCTCAATGATCGCCATGACCAGCGCAGACCCTTCTGCGACCAGCACAGCGTACCCCAGCCGTTCCGCTTCGTCCTGCAGATCCTGAATCGAGCAGTGCCCACACTGCTTGCAGAGGAGCCCAAATTCATCGAACGGCGCAGGACAATGAGCCTCGACCCGCATGCACTTGGGCAATAGCAACAATCGACGGTCGTAAGGAACGCTCGCCAGCTGTTCCCGCCAGACTTCCCCGCTCAGAATGACCCCCGCGTAGTCGAGGTATTTCGGATCAATCCCTTCACGGGTGATGAACTCTTCGGTGAGCGTTCGCAGCTCCTCCATGCTCAACGGGGGCGTTAGGTTCTTTTCGAAGACAAATGCCCGCAACCCACGGCGCATCTCCTCCCGTTCGCGGCGAGTCTGAGGAATATTTTCCTGCGGCCGACGCTCCTGCTGAAGCGGGACAGCTCGCGGCATATTCAGGATGGGAAGCTGCAACATAAGGTGTCTCTCTCACAGCATCGGGTTCGACGATGTTTCCAACGTCATCCGCCGAGTTCAACGTTCTGACAGGATGTCGCCTGAAACATCATTCGGTCGTCCCATGAGCGAACTTCAGTCATGTATACGCCCCGAATCCGAAGAACCAATGCTTTTTGGCAAACCGGTACAGCCAGTGCTTCTCAGGGATCTGCTCGACGGGATTGTGCTGACTGCTGCGTGGCACCAGTTGCTGCAATTCCACAAACGCCGTTTGCCGCTGAGTAGTGTCTCTGGCTCCATGTTTTTTCACCAGTTCCTGAACAAGATCAGGCCGCTCCAGCATGACGCAACCTCGCGTCGCCTGCCCGGAGGTTTTCCTGAAGTCATCCAGGTAACGGGACTGAGTCATCAGGTCGTAAATATTGCGACCATCGTAGATGGTTTCCGTGGCGAATTGAATGATGGGGCACGGCTCCACCGCCCCCGATGGTCCGATGTGATGGCTGATTCCGGTGACCATCGGGCAGAGCGCTTCGCCGCGATCGTCCCAATAGGCATCCACGATCCCGATCGGCATCTTGGCACGCATTTCGACGGCAAAACGACGGACCTGCAGAACCTGTTCGGGAGTCAGTGCGAGCTGTTCCGAAGGGGCCGGACCGACAACCCGGTACGTGTGGAACCAGGCGTACATCACTCCCCAGTCAATCAGCTGTTGTAGCCAGCTCTGGCTGATCAAATCGATATTGGTCTGACAGACACTTGTGGCGACACCAACAATCAGCCCCTCTTTCACGCAGTTGTGAAGTCCAGCCAGAGTCTTGTTATAGACATCCTTGCCGCCACGGCGTTCATTACTGACAACCTCGGTCCCTTCGATGCTGATCAGCGGAGTGGCATTTCCCAGTTCCCGCAGGCGGGCCGCTACCTCAGGCGTGATGAGCTGACCGTTCGTAAAGATCTGGAAGTAGCAGTCCGGGTGAGCTGCGAGGACATCGAACAGCCCCGGATGCATGAATGGCTCGCCTCCGAGAAGGCCAAAAAAACTGTTCCCGTGCTGCTTCGCTTCGGTGATGATCCGGTTGAGATCCTCGGTCGGAATCATCTGACGTGGGGAGGCCACATCGACCCAGCATCCCTGACAACGCAGCTGACAACTGTTGATGATTGAGAGAAACAGAAAGGGAGGAAAATGAATCCCCTTTTTCAGACGTCTTTTGAACTTCTGAACGGATCGCATCCCCTTGAAGCCGAAATTGTACGCGAACTTCCACAGAACGCGACGATCGGTCTGGGTCAACATCCGGCGGGTCAGTTGGAGGATCATTGATCAGGATCGGCAGGTTGGAAGGGAAGGTCGTACGGAACTGCGGAGCATGACGCCTATTGTCCGGTGGATTCCGCCTGCTTTGCAAGTGCTGCGGCGGCGCGTTCGCGTGCTTTGGCGGCTCGACTCTGGATTTCGTCCAACGAGGGAAGACTGGAAAGAACTTCCGGGGGAATCTCGCTGGCGATTCCGTCTTTCATCTTCTGCAGACATCGCTGCCGCTCTTTGAGAGCCCGCTCATCATCCCGCTCTTTCGAGAAACGGGATTTGGCCTTCGCACTCCGGCCCCGGAGCATGGAATAGATATCCCCTCCAAGAAGGGCAGAAATATCCACCTTCATCGCCTCACGGCGAAGGTCGTCCGCATTGACTTCATCGCCATTGATCGGCCCCGCTTTGTACTTGGGGAACAGAATGGCGACTTCCGGGCAAACTCGGGAACATGCGGGGCAATCGGTTTTGCAGTTGCTTTCATTCTGAACCGTAATCTTGCCATCGGGTGTCACCCCGTAGACATCGAACAGGCAGAAGCTCAGGCACTGCATGCAATTCGTACAGCGATTGTAATCGATCACCGGGAACCAGGGCTTCCATCTCGGACCTGATCCGCTCCCTTCGGGACGGTATACCTGATCGATCAGAGAAACCGCTTCTTCCGGCGTTTTGCCGGTCAGATCGATCCGGTGGACAGAGGATTCTAATTCCGCTGGACCTTTTGATTCACTGGAACCTGATTCACTGGAACCTGATTCGCTGGAACCGTTCAGGAATTGACCTACGACAACCAGCTGCCCGCCATGATGGGGGAATTGCCCGTCTTTGCGGAGGCTGACGGAATATCCCCGTTCCAGCAGCAGCCGGAATAACGTGCCGCGGTAAGAGGACTCAATCGGGGCCGCCTGTGGGCCTTCGTCAACGATGACCCGTTGCACCGGAACAGCTTTGGCAATCATGTGGTCGTTGTATCGTGAGAGGGAGAGACTTCAAGGAGCTGGTGAACAACGTCGCTGGCCGGTTGAGTCCGCATATTGATGATCCGGGTGTCATCTGCGAGTGGGGCCTGCGCTGCTGAAAAAAGCCATTTCACTGCACGGGGATAACAGGCGGCAATCCGCAACTCGGGAACAGCTGCAAGCTCCTTGAGGGAGGAATCCCCCTTGGCCGAGAGTTCACACAGGTCTGCAACTGCGTCGAATGGCTGCCCCGACTCTGTTAACTTCTGCAGGACCTCCCGCTTCACTTCTTCCGGCACAACGCGGGCGTACGCACAGTGACAATACAAGATTCGTGGTGATTCCATGACTCTCCTGTCTTACACTGCCTGTGACGTCGAGATCCCTGCAGCCGCGCAGAAGAACTTCACCATCAGGGTTTCGGTTCAAGACTACAGGATAGGCTGCAAATCCAATCTGACAATGACGATTCGGCTCGAAAACAGTCATCAGCCCGGGATGAAACAGTGGCCCTCTGGAAGGAATGCAAGTCGAGAGCACGAAGGCTCCCTGCCTCGTACCGACGGAGAGCCTTCACTTGTTTCTGCCCACTCTTCCTGACCATTGTCAGGGACTCCCGACAGCCACGCGGTGCGTTGGTGTCGGTCGTCCGGGACGAAACGCCTCTACCGTTTTGATCGAGATGTCGGTCTGTGTCAAATCGGCGTAAGCCTTCAGAGTCGTGGTCACGATCTCCTTGAGGACCTCTGGATCTTTTTCGGCCCGAAGGTTCAGAAGCAGTTCCCCACTGTCGAGCTGTTCCACCAGCTGATAGGCCAATTCCGGTTCCGATTCATTTCGAACCAGATTCGTAATGGCGATATCGGTCCCTTGCGTGGGAGTCAGTGTCATCTTCAGATGAGCAATTTCTGCATCCGCTTCGGTCAGCCGGGAATGGAGCTCGCGCGCCAGACCGACCAGCCAGCTATTCCCGTCAAATTCGTTCCCGGTCACTTCCGCCTGCAGGTTCAGCCACCCAAGAAGTGCTTCCCCATCCGCATACAGGTCATAATCGACTTCCATAGATGGAGTGAGGGTCAGTTCGTCGGAATGAATCGATTCCAGCCACTCATCGATTCCGGTTCCCTGACGGGCAGACATCCGCATTACCTTCACATGCGGAAATTCCTTCAGAAGAGCCGCTTCCAGTTCATCGAGTTCCTGCTCTGAAAGGAGGTCGGTCTTGTTGATGACGATGATATCCGCCTCTTCCAGCTGCTTTTTGTAAATGTAAAGAACCTTCGGCGAGAAGGCTTTCCCGGAGGTCAGCCCCAACACTCCCCGCGCCCGGATGGGATCGACCAGGACACTCAGCGGAGTGATGACGTAATTGTCGCCGTACATCTGAGTGAGCGGGTAACTGACGGTCGCCCGAAGGTCCGTGCAGCTTCCGACAGGCTCCGCGATAAAGACATCAGGCTGGGTCTGCGCATTGAGTTTGTCCGCTGCTTCGACGAGAGAATTAAATCGGCAACAGAAGCATCCCCCGGTAATTTCTTCCGTCGGGAATCCCTGCGAATCGAGCATGGCGGTATCGACAAGCCCGACGCTCTGATCGTTGGTGATCAGGCCGACTTTCAACCCCTGAGACTTTAGCCGCTCCGCCAATTTCAAAATCGCGGTCGTCTTTCCAGCACCAAGAAATCCTCCGACCATGATGTAGCGGGGCTTCAGCATTGTCTGTTCTCCTGTCGGGCCTGTTCTTCCAACATCTTGTCAATGGTCGCACGTAGAACGTCAATGTAACCATCGACGGTCAGCACGTCATCACCGGGGGCCCCATTGACCTGATACATCCATCCTCGATCGTAAGGGTCGGTGTCCACCAGTTCCGGATTCTGTTGCAATTCCGGGTTCGCCCCGGCAAAGGTCCCCGCGGCGGCGCAATAGATGTCCGAAACCGCCTTGAACCCTTCGATGGTGCCGATCGGTTCTCCGATCCGGACAGGAGCCGATTCGTCACACTCAAAATTCAGCTCAACGAAGTCTCCAAGCATTCGGGTCGCAAAGCGGGTCATCCCGATCTGAAACAGGCCCGGTTCCACCTCCCTCAGCCAGTAATGCGAGGGGGCGTACAGATAATCATTTGGCAGTCGGGTGGTGAATCGCGCCTGCTTGAAGTACGTCGTTTTACCGGGATCAATGGGCATTTTCGCGTCGCGCGGGCCTGTTCTGACTGGAATTTATGTCACTCAGCGAGGTCACTCATTGTCATGAATTTCGAGACGCCCCCCGCTGGCACTCCCAGTGTAGCCACTGAACGGTCGATCGAGAATCAGCCCTCCCGGTGACGGAGTCGACCATAAGGAACATTCGTCCCGAGTCTTTCCCCCTTTCGAGTTGGAATGCGAATTCAAGACAGTGCGTCCTGCTCAGACAAAAACAGACCGGCGGACAGAAGAAGATGCTTTTT
>CALLWY010000238.1 GCA_938015865.1 uncultured Planctomicrobium sp. | reverse complement strand
CGGGAATGCCTTACCCGGGGATGCCAATGCCGGGATTTCCCGGTGCCGGATTTCCGGCCCAGCAGCCAGGAATGGTTCCGGGAATGCCCCCCGGATATCCGATGCCTCCGGGTGCGATGCCCGGAATGCCCATGCCGGGGATGCCGCCCCAATATCCGGGAATGCCAATGCCCGGGATGCCTGTCCCACCAAATCAACCGGGAGTCCCGATGCCGGTGCCGGGGGCAGGATTTCCCGTTCCAGGTGGATTTCCTCCGGGGACACCGATCCCGGGCGCCTCTGTTCCCCAACCGTCCGCCCCACGCCCAGCTCCCCCGCAGCCCACTGGCGCTGCTCCGGGGGCAAATGCTCCCTCCAACCCGCCTCCACCCAAACAGGATGCTCCTCTCGCCTCGCTGGACGATCTGGATATTCAGTAGGCATCTTTTGATGTGAGGGAGGCCCCTGCCCGGGGTGAATGGCCTGAATTTGGGCACAGGACTTCACCCGTCTGGTGGAAGCGGCTAAAGTTTTCGGATTGTTTGTCGCCACCGGCCTCGAACGGATTACCGAGGCATCATCCTTTTTTACAGGGATTTCATTACATCCATGTCCTCTTTGCTGGCCCTGCCGTTTGAAAAGCCCATCGTCGAACTGGAAAAGCAGCTGGAGGCGCTGGAAGCTCAACCCAATCCCAGCGCGAATATCAAGGAAGCGATCCGAAATCTGCGCACCGAGCTGACCAAGCTCCGTCGGGAAATCTACGATCAGCTGACCCCCTGGGATATCGTCCGTGTCGCACGGCACGAATCACGGCCGCAGGCACTGGATTACATCGAACTGGTCTTTGATGAGTTCGTCGAACTGCACGGAGACAAAGCCCACGGCGATGACCGGGCGATCCTCACTGGATTTGCTCAGATCGACGACCGAAAAGTCATGCTCATCGCCCAGCAGAAAGGGCGGAACCTCGAAGAGCGCATCGAACACAACTTCGGTATGGCGCATCCGGAAGGGTATCGCAAGGCCCTGATGAAAATGCAGATGGCCGCCAAATTCAAGTTGCCGATCATCTGCCTGATCGACACCGCCGGGGCCTATCCCGGAATTCAGGCAGAAGAACGGGGACAGGCTTACCAGATCGCCTACAACCTGCGCGAGATGAGCCGCATCAATACCCCGATCGTTTGCGTTGTGATCGGGGAAGGGGGGTCAGGCGGGGCACTCGGCATTGGAATCGGAGATCATGTCGCGATGCTCCGGTTCGCGTATTACTCGGTGATCAGCCCGGAAGGATGTGCCGGGATTCTCTGGAAGCATGCCCGACACGCCGACAAGGCGGCAAACGCTCTCCGGTTCACTTCAAAAGACCTTCTGGAATTCGGAATCGTGGATGAAGTGATCGACGAACCCCTGGGAGGAGCCCATCGCGATCATCGACGGATGGCAACTCTGATGAAAGCCTCCCTCGTAAATGCCCTGAAGTCGCTTCAGGAAATTCCAGCGGACCAGCTTCTCGAGCGGCGCTATCAGAAGTTCCGGAAGATTGGCAAGTTCGAAGAACAGGTAATCTCCGAAGCGCTCAACCCGAATTCATAATCATCGCAGCTTCAGCAAAAACAGGAGCAGCCTGGGTCAGTCCGACCGGCTGCTCTTTTTTGTTGCGCGGACCGCTCGTGAAGTCGACCGACGGAGGGCGCAATTTCAGTTTCGTTGAACCAGCCCTTTCCGGACACTCTGGTGGTCCCATTTTCATTTGCAGCCAAGTCCCGATGAACGAACTGAAGTGGGCCGGGAGCGACGTTCGGATGCGTCCCTGAAACCCCTTCCGCCACGACGCCAAAGAAGCCTGTCCTGACCGACGCCCTCAGCATTCCCCCCCATCCCCGATTCGCCCCCGAGAGCGTAGCCCCCATCTCAGGCAGGGGGGCTACCGTGCCGTTCCCAGCTCCGTTCTGATTGACGATCCCCACCCCAGCATCCAAGGCGCCCAAACCCAAAGAGGTGCCCAGGGGCCAGCTCTGCCGCCTGACAGAGTGAATCGATTCACGGCCCGTGCCGCCGCACTCAATGCAGGATGCCCCTTGTTCATCCGAGCTTCGTCCGGGCATGGGCATGCGACCGTGCGTCAGGACAGCACCATCTCAGTCCAGCAGATGGAGATCGCCCTAGACTTCATAACCGCCCGACTCATGTGAGCCACCGTCCGGGGGAGAATTGCGTCAACGCCTCCCGGATTCGCGATTCCAGCACTTCCGCCGGAAACCCGTGCCCCAAAGTGAACATAACGGACATTATCGGACGTTGGGGTATGGGCTGTTTTTGAAGGACTCGCGGCTCAGGATTCGGCTCCACTGACATTGCTCGCGCGACACGGACTCCAACACAGTCGCTGCCACCGCCATCGCAGCGACGTGCACGTCGATCACGTTGTGAGCTGTGTTCGAGTTCATCTGTTCTCTTCTGTCGCTCTCTTCCCTGTTGCACCGAACGAACCGGCGCGGCCCTTCTTGGACGTCGGTCTAAAGATTCCCCGCAGAGTTTGTCTGAGCCTGGGAGGCGCGGAGACGCTGCTGCGCATCGGGGCTGAGTTGATCCATTCGAATCTTCTGAATCTCGAGCTGGCGAAGGATCCGGACTTCAATGGTCACTTCCGGCCCGGTCTCCGGAACGGGATCAGGACGGATGCCATAAAGATCCGAACGCCAGTCCACGAGAACCGCATGAGAGATGCTATCCGGGACACCGGAAATGCGACGCAGGATGTCCTGATGAATGTTCTGCTGGACGTTCTCCAGCGGCGAATAGACTCGCGCGATTTCGTAAATGAGCGGCATCAGGTTCGATCCCCCCGTCGAGGGTGCCGGAGTCGTGCCGACGGGTGGAGTCGGATTGCTCACAGGTCCCCCAGGAATCGGAGCGACGATCGGAGTGGTCGATCCGGGTGTCGTCGTGGTCTGACCAATCTCTTTCAACTTCCAGTCGAGATACTGCTGCAACTGTGAGGAACCGATATCGACGATCTGCTGTTGCAGCTTGGCTCGCTCCTCAGGCGGAATCGAACTGATCAGCGAATTCAGTTTCTGCTCGATCTGGGAACGGGTCTGTGGATCGGTGTTTTGAAGCGCATTGGAGATGACCTGTTTGGACTTCGAATCGAACAGGGATTCGAGTTGAGACCACAGGCCATTTCCAGATGTTCCGGAATTCGAAGTTCCGGTTGGAAACGACGGCAACGTTCCGGGAGTTCCCAGAGAGAGTCCGGGACCTGTTGAATGATTGTGATCGGTGTCAAAAGGATCGTGACGATGATGAAGCGGCAGATCCGGTGAATCGAGGAGATGGATGTAGTCTTCGAGGGCGACGTGGAGCTTGTGAGGAAGGATTGGCTCGAGCCGGTCCATGATGATTGCGCAGTAACGGCCCGTGTACGAATTCTTCAGCGACGCCCTCGCGCTTTCGGAAACGGTCACAATGAAGAATGTCAGGATCATGACCAGCAGCACCCCCTTGACGAGGCCAAAAGCAACGCCGAGGTGACGGTCAAATTCCTTCAGCTTGCACTTCTCAATCATCTCGTTGAGCATCCGGGCAGCGATGAAGCAGAGAAAGGTGAACCCGAGGTACGAACCGACCATGAGCACCCACTGATTGAGCGGGGGGTCCAGATGCACGTAGGGGCTCAGCGTGCTGGAAACGACGTCTGCAAAGAGAAAACAGAGAACGATCCCTGCCAGACTGGCGATCTGGAAAATGAATCCGCGCATCGCTCCCCGGAGGGCGAAAAACGCCAGAATTCCCAGTACCAGAACGTCGTACCACATGATCATTGTCGCGACTCCATTCACGCTCGCTGCGCAGACTCTCCGCGCAGGTGCCACCGCTCCTTGAGTTTATCCACGGTCGGTTGCACCGGTAAAGAGAGTTTTGCGAATCGGACAAATCCGGAAGCAGGGGAACCTTCCCGGAATCAGGCCGCTTTTGACGGATTTCAGGGCGACGACATGGTCGAATCGCGGCAATTCAGCTTTCAAAATGGCGAAATGGGGCGGACGCTGAGGAGATTCGCATCCCAAATTCCGCGAATTCGGATCACCGTCGATTCCCGGCAGTCCCGCAAGGAGACGCAATCTGCCGTCTAAGGGTGTTCCGCCTGCGGAACAGGAAAAGCAGGCATGTTCCGTAGAGATTGCCGTTCAGGAAAGACGAAGCAGACTCCCCAGCTTCATTTCCAGACCGAGACGCACTGAGCGAGAAGGGGACTGGATTGCGGTGGTTGCTCCTCTATCCGCAGGGGGCTTCCCGCTACCGGGACAGCTGCTGGAGAGCGGCGTTGTATTCCTGAAGATCCTCTTCAGTGATCTCGTATAGGTCGATCGATCCCCCCAGCGTTTTGACGGGCTGAAAGAACCGGAAATAGCCGA
>CALLWY010000237.1 GCA_938015865.1 uncultured Planctomicrobium sp. | reverse complement strand
GCGCTGACTGTTTCGCAGCTGTTCACCCAGTCCCCACCAGTCGCTGTACCGCCAGATATCCATCCAGTGGCGAGCCCAGCGCTCACCGTAACGGGGATCGTTCAACAGACGATCGACGGCCTTTTCATACCAGTCCGGTGAGAAATCGGACTCGAACGCTTCGATTTCGTCAGCCTCGGGGAGAACCCCAATGAGATCAAGATAGAGCCGCCGCAACAGAATGACTCGCGGGGCTTCCGGTTGTGGCGTCAGCCCCAGTTCCTGATGCCGCGCAGCAAGAATCCGGTCGATGGGGTTTTGGCGCCAGTTCTCTGGAGCAGACGTCAGTTCCGAAGGCTCGGGGACGTGGGGAGACTGAATCGGAAGAAAGGACCAATGTCTTGCAGGATCGGACTCTGGATCTTCGTGTTCAGGGCCTGGGGCCCCTTCCGCAATCCATCTTTTCAGAAGGTCCACCTGACTTGCAGAAAGAGGCTCCCCTTCATGCTCCGGAGGCATCCGGAAAGAGAGATCTGTCGCAGAAACCCGCTGAATGATCAGGCTGTTCTCAGGCGGCTCGGAGACCACAACAGCACTTCCGGAGTCGCCCCCCTGTCGGATCAGAACGGCGGTATCGAGGCGGAGTCCCCCTTCCTGCTTCAGAGCTCCGTGACAGGCATAGCAACGCTCTTTCAATAACGGCTTGATTTGAGCAGCGTAATCCACTCGTGCTGCACTTTCGTTCCCTTCTGCCATCAACGAAGAGGACAGCAGGACGATCGACAGCATCACGACTGGTCGGACAATAAAACCCCGGATCGCCACCATACAGCAAACAGTCCTGCGTACTCGTGCAGGACTCCGTCCTTCGGAGTCCATCAACACGAATCCATGAAGGGCAATCGCTGGCACAGACTCCCTGTCCAGCCTGCTTCGAAACGCCATCGACCTCCCGGCTCTCCTGCTTACGGAGCAACACCCGGATTCTCTGTGCGATTCAGGATCGGATGATTCTTCAAAATGTGGTACGAGAGCTTTCTGCGAGCTTCGGCCCAGTTTTTCTCCAGCAGCGAGGTGAGAATTTCCCGATGCTGCCGGACGGTCTCAATTGCGGCTTCCCGGTTGTGATCTTCCCACTGGAAGAGCAGTCGGTAATACCGCCCCTGCCGTGTGAAAAAGTCCTTGATATACGGGTTTCCGGAGAGTTCGATCAGGTAGTCATGAAACGATTCATCAATGACCGGACTCTCATTGTCCTGCTCAGGAAACTGATTGGCCTCGAGCATCCTCCGGAGTTCAAACTGATCCAGTCGATCAAGCGACAGATCGAGTGCCTTCAGTTCAAGTGCCTCTCGAACCTCAATGTATGCCTGTAAATCCACCTGGCGAAAGGGACGAAGACGCCAGCCCCGGCGGGGGATATGATCCAGAATCCCCTCCCCAGCGAGGCGATGAAAGATATTCCTGATCGCTGACCGACTGATGTCGTACTTTTCTGCTGTCACTTCCTCGCGCAGATAGACCGGCTTTCCTTCCAGACTGAGCCGGACCAGATCCCCGGAAATCTGCTCAAAAGGATCACGTGGGGGGGAAGGGGGAACTGGTGGCACATCGCTGTGAACACCATTGCCATTTTTCTCGACTGATACAGTGGCAACCAGCCGTCGGTTCGGTCCCTTGGCAAGAAGGCCTTCGTGAATGAGCTCCGCAACGGCTGCCCGCACTGGGGTGAAACTGACCTGATACATCTCCGCCAGAGAGTCCAGCGTGAGCTGATCGGGCAGCCTTTCGCCAGTTCTAAGCCGGACAGCCAAATCATCTTTGATGTATTCTGCAATTGACATACGCAAATGTTTACTTGTTATTGGCGACAATTGCAAGTAAGATTGTCACCAAAATCAATTATTGGCGACAGAATCAAATATGATCGACATCCTCCGCAGGTGATGCCGGACTCACATTGAAATCGCTAACCATATTTCTCCATTAAAGTTAGAGCAATAATGAGAATCACCGCCATTGAAACTCATGTCTGCCATGCCCGGATGAGGAACTGGATCTTTGTGAAGGTCGTTACCAATCAGCCCGGGCTCATTGGCTGGGGTGAGGCGACTCTGGAATGGCATACGCGCAGCGTCGTCGGGGCGGTGAATGATCTGTCCGAGCTGCTGATTGGAGAAGACCCGACCCGAATTGAGCACCTCTGGCAGATGATGTGGCGGCAACACTTCTGGCACGGATCTGGCATTGTGCGTTCCACAGCCATTTCCGGAATCGACATCGCACTCTGGGACATTCTCGGGAAAGTTTACGGTGTTCCCTGCCACAAACTGTGGGGCGGACCGGTGCGAGATACGATCCGACTCTACTGTCATCTCGGCGGGGGAAATCTCGAGAGCTTTTATGAGACTCCCGTTGAGGAGGCGAACCGCTTCGCTGACCTTGCCCGTCAGGCCGTCGCAGAGGGATTTACCGCGTTCAAATCGATGGCAGTTCCCCCAACGATGCCGATCGAAGGATTGAAGGCGGTCAAGGCTGCGGATGCCTGTGTGGCGGCCATGCGCGATGCGGTCGGTGACGACATTGACATCATGGTGGACTGCCATGCCCGTCCATCTCCGGCAATGGGGATGCAGTTTGCCAAAGCCCTTGACCCTTACGGGTTGTACTTCTTCGAAGAACCGTGCTGGCCAGAATCTCTGGATGGACTGGCAGCGATCAATGCGGCCGTCACGACGCCGATCGCCACGGGAGAACGACTGACTCATCTGGCCGCGTTCAGAGATCTCTTTGCCCGGCGGGGATGTGAGATCTGCCAACTCGATCTGACCCATTGCGGAGGATTCACCGAAGCTCGACGGATTGCGGCACTGGCTGATGCCTATCGGATTGCTCTGGCCCCTCATAACCCCCAAGGCCCCGTCAGTACGGCTGCCTCTCTGGAGTTCGGTTTCGCTCAGCCCGGTTACCTCATCTGTGAATCGGTTCATCAGGATGTCCCTTGGCGCGATGAAATCGTTGAGGAAGGTTTTCAGATTGATCCGAAGACCCGGACCGTCACAGCAAACACGCGCCCCGGGCTTGGGATCTCGATCAATGAAGAGGCCATCAGGAAGTATCCCTTCCAACAGGAGATCCCTCAGCGAGTCTTCTACTCTGATGGCGCAGTTGGAGACTGGTAAGAAGCCGAGGCGATGGCCTCTCATCACAGACGTCGTCTGTTCGGGTTGCACTTTTTCTGCTTCTGTTCTTCGGTTCCGTCCGATTGGTCCGGGTGAAGCCCCTCGCTGGAGAATCAATGTGACTGCCCCTTCCGAATTCAGACATCCCTCCTTCCGAGGAGTTGTCGGCATTGCCCGGCGTGATCTGACTCCCCCAAT
Source organism: uncultured Planctomicrobium sp. (assembly GCA_938015865.1). Classification (GTDB taxonomy): domain Bacteria; phylum Planctomycetota; class Planctomycetia; order Planctomycetales; family Planctomycetaceae; genus Planctomicrobium. Next base: position 6,505 of record CALLWY010000237.1, on the reverse strand, counting down.
CGGCATCTACTCCCGCACATGGGGCGCCGCCCTTCACGACACCGCAGAATCAATTCACCGCCCACTCACATTGACAGCAATGACGTTGTCAACGGAAGACCGGGCGACCCCGCTGGTTCTGGTCTGCGCCGACCTGAGCTTCTGGAAGTCACCGAATGCGTTTCTGCGACTTCAGGAACGGGTGCTCAACGAGTTCTCCCTGAGGAAAGAAGAGTTCATTTTTTCACTCAGCCACACCCATGCAGCCCCACCGCTACAGGATGTGGACGATTCCGCTCCGGGAGGAAGGCTTTTACGCGAGTGGATCGAGTCCATCACCGTTGTGACGATCGATGCGGTGAAGGAAGCGATCCGAAATTCATTCCCTGCGACCGTCGACTGGCACACAGGCTCCTGTCATCTCGCTACCGTCCGCGATTTTCCAGATCCGGAAAGAGATCGGTATCTCTGTGGATATGCTCCGAACCACCCTGCCGACGAGACTCTTCTTGTCGGCAGGGTGACTGATGACGAAGGAGCCATCCGGGCAACGCTGGTCAATTATGCCTGTCACCCCACCACTCTTGCCTGGGAAAACAAAGCGATCTCTCCCGATTACATAGGATCGATGCGGGAGACAATCGAACGAGTCACCAAAGCGCCGGCCCTTTTTCTTCTGGGGGCCTGTGGAGATCTTGCCCCTCGAGAGCAATACACGGCGGACCTCGGTCTGGCGGACCGTCATGGACGCCAGTTGGGCTTTGCCGCACTGGCAACGCTAGAAGATATGGTCCCTGCCGAGACCCGGCTGGTGTATTCCCATGCGGTCGAGTCCGGTGCGCCACTCGCCGTCTGGAAGGAGGCCCCAACTTCTGTCTCCAACGTGCTGAAGGCTCAATGCCCGATCGTCTCCGTCCCACTTAAGAATTGGCCGACGACCAGCGAGCTGGAGCAGCAGATTCAGGCCTGCACTGATCGAGCCTTGCGCGAGCGTCTTATCCGAAAGCGGGCCACACGACTGACGATCGGAGACGCCTCCAGCTTCCCGCTTCCAATCTGGACCTGGCGAATCGGCGATGCTGTGATCATCGGGAGCTGCTGCGAATTTTATTCTGTGTTTCAGAAAGAGCTTCGACGACATTTCCCCGATCGCGCCATCATCTGCCTGAACATCATCAATGGCTCAACCGGGTATCTTCCGCCGGCTGAGCTGTACGACCGTGACATCTATTCCGTGTGGGTCACGCCGTTCGATCGTGGTTCGCTGGAAACCGCCATCGAAGCCGCTTCGAATTCGATCCGAACCATTGTGAACTGAAGATTCTGAGCTGAAAGTGAGCCTTGCCTGATGAGTGCTGTCCCCTCCCCAATGAATCAGCCCGAGCTGCGCGGGGTCCTTCCGGTTTTACAAACTCCGTTTCATGATGATGGGCGGATTGACGTCCAGACGCTGAAACGGGAGATTGACTGGGCGTTCGAAGTGGGTGCAGACGGGGCCTGTATCGCGATGGTGAGCGAAATCCTGCGACTGGAGAACTCCGAGCGACGGGAATTGGCAGAACAGGTTTGCCGTCTTGTGAATCAGCGCGGGGCAGTTGTCATCAGTGTCGGCGCAGAAAGTACGCTGGAAGCGCAGAGACTGGCAGAGCACGCCCAGGCCCACGGAGCCACTGCCGTCATGGCCATTCCACCTGTGGCCACGCGACTCCCAGCAGAAGCGACACGCGATTACTTCTGTGCGATTGCCGAGAGCGTTTCAATTCCGCTGATCGTGCAGGACGCCTCCGGATATGTCGGGGCCCCGATTCCGCTTGAGATCAGTCTTGCCCTTCTGGAACGATTTGGCCCGGAACGAATCTACTTCAAGCCGGAAGCCAGTCCGCTCGGTCCGAACCTCTCTCGCTTGCGTGATGCGACACAGAAGCAGGCAAGAATTTTCGAAGGGTCCGGGGGAATCAATCTGGTGGATTGTTATCGCCGCGGCATTCAGGGGACAATGCCGGGGACCGATCTTCTGGATACCATCGTTGCGTTGTGGAACGCATTGGAGAATGATGACCGTGACCGGATTGACCAGTTGGCCCTTCCACTCAGCGCCCTTGTTGCCCTTCAACTCGCGGCCGGACTGGATGGCTTTCTGGCGATCGAAAAGTACCTGCTGAATCGTCGTGGACTGTTTCCGAATACGATTCGACGACAACCGGTGAGTTGGGAACTGGATCGGGAAACCCAAAATGAAGTCGACCGGCTCTTTGCCCAGCTACAGGCGGCCTTAACATGATCAGAGCGTTGCTACGACTCCGTCATCGCACCTTCCCGCCTGACACGCCATGTTCAGGTGCGGAGGCAAGTGACCTCGCTTCCCCCGGCAACGCCATTCTCGATTCAAAACCACCAGACCATCCGAGCCAACTCCCCGTCGAACGTCCGACAGGAATCCGGTATCGCGTGATGGGGTGGCTCGCTCTGGCAGCTGCACTTTCCTATTTGTGTCGAAACGCCATCGGAGTTGCAGAGAGTGAGCTTCGTAGAGACCTTAGGCTGACACACTCTCAATCGGGCTGGATCTTAGGGGCGTTTTTCTGGACCTACGCCCTCCTTCAGGTTCCTGCCGGGTCATTTTCTCAACGTTTGGGCTCCCGGATCACGATGTCACTGTTTGCCATCGGCTGGGCCGTCGGAATGCTGGCCACCGCAGCTTCTCCCGGATTCTGGTTACTGATCATCGCTCAGCTCGTCATGGGGGCAGCACAGGCAGGAATCTTTCCCGCGTCCACGAACACCGTCAGCCACTGGGTCCCGATGTCGCAGCGTTCGTTTGGATGCGGACTGCTGGCCGTCGGGATGCAGACAGGAGCGATTGCTGCAAGTCTGTTGACCGGACCATTGCTGATTGCCATGGGCTGGAGAGGGACATTTGCCCTGTTTGCGATTCCTAGCCTGCTCTGGGCCGTAGTCTTCTTTATCCGGTTCCGCAACCACCCTCAAGAATGTTCAAAGGTGAACGCAGCGGAGCTTCAGCTCATTCGCGGAAATCCGCCCCCCGGTGCGGACTCCGATGCCGAGGCCCCCTCCTCTGCCCGGATGAACTGGGGCAAACTGGCACGGACTCCTGCGATCTGGTTCATCTGCGGACAGCAAATCTGTCGTGCGAGTGGATATATGTTTTTCGCCAGCTGGTTTCCCACTTTCCTGCAGGAGACCCGGGGTGTTTCTCTCTCAGAATCGGGCTACCTGCAGGGATGGTTCTTCGCCGCAGCACTCACAGGAAGCCTTCTCGGAGGGTGGGTGACAGACTGCATCTGGAATCGGACTGGAAGTCTCTGGCTGAGTCGATGCGTTGTCGGAGGCTGCGCACTCGCAACCTGCGCGTCATTGATTCTATCCGGCTGGTTCATTGAAGATGCACGGACAGCAGTCGGCATTCTTGCATTGGGAGGATTCTTTGCCGCCTTCGCCGGCCCGTGTACGTTCGCCACAACCATCGAACTCGGGGGGGCCCATGTCCCACAGATGCTGGGGCTGGTGAATATGTCGGGGAATCTTGCGGTCGCTGCGTGCCCTGTCGTCATTGGTCTCATTGTCGAAATGACCGGGAGCTGGAATCTGATTCTCGTCCTGTTCGCTGCTCTTTATCTGGCCGGGGCCATCTGCTGGTTGCTCGTCCGCCCCAATCGAACTTCCTGATCTCTCCCCCTCCCTTTTGGCAGACCCCCTTCCCGCCATGTCAGCAGGGGAATCAGTTCACAAGCACTCCGGTGCGAAATTCATCTTCCCGAATTTCGCGAAACCGGGTATGAACTCCTTCGCTCAGCAGAATTCCCTTCCCCGGGTCCAGATTTCTCAATCACCAGCTGCTGAACACAGGGCCTGACACATCCCAATCTGCCTGATTTAACAATTCAGATCAACAATCCTTTCCATCGATTTGATTTCCTGACATCAAGCGTGCTGCCTGTCGCAGCCACTGGAGCGTTCTGTCTGTTCAAGAGAGAAGGTGCCTTACAGATTCTGCCAGTGAATCGAGCCGGCCATCCTTCGGGAAACCTGCTGGACGCAATTCGAAACGGAATCACCGAACCTGAGGAATCACGTCCAGCGTCAGGAAGTTGTTGAGGAGATTCAGATTTCCGCGTCCCGTACCAATTCCGCTTTAATGGATTCCGCCCCAGGAACTGTCGATGCAGTGACAGACCGGGGAGGAAGTCTCCATTACTGGAACATCTGGTGGTCGTCGCCCCTTCTGTTGAAGCTGGTTGACCTGGGACTGATCTCCACACTGATCGTTGCTCCCTTCTTCATGGGAGGACGGCAGGCACTTGGGCAGCTGGTGCTTTGTGCACTTTCCTGCCTGACCGCTGTGGCGTGGTCGCTGCATCAGTGGCGCCGCGGCGAAGCGGGCTGGCGGTTCACTGGAGTGGAGCCGGTCATGCTTCTGGGAGTGCTGTTGATTGTCATTCAATGCTGTCAGTTGACACCGGAACTTGTCGGAGCGATCTCCCCCCGAATTCCCAAACTCCTTTCGGAATGGAGTGGCGCTCCCGATTTACTGCAGGGAGAATGGAACCGGATCAGTCTCACCCCCAATGACACGCAAAGTAATCTCGTTGTCATTGTGGCCTCGATGCAATTTTTCTTTATTGCGGTCCAGCGGCTCTCGACAACTGCCGACCTATGCTTTTACATCCGAACGATCGCCCTCGGAGGCGGGGTGATGGCACTGTTTGGGCTGGTGCAATGGATCTGGGGGAACGGGAAGTTCTTCTGGATTTACGACCATCCCATGACAGATACGACTGTCGCTGCCAAGGGAGCATTCAGCAACGCAAATCACTTTGCCCATTTTCTGGCACTGGCCCTGCCAGCGCAACTGTTTCAGATTGTCCTCCGCCTGACCCCGGAAGACAGACCAGTTGAGCCCAGCTGGCCTAGCGGAAAGTGGACCGACGTCATCAGGAAGATCGATCTGTCCCTCTGTTTCTGGGCGTTCCTGCTGATTGTCACCGGGCTGGGTATCCTCTGTTCCAGCTCTCTGATCGGAATCCTTTCCGCATCGATGGGCATTCTGTTGGCTCTGGTGATTTTCTGGCACCGCTCCCTGCTGACGTTGACGCAGGTTGCAATAGGGGCTGCCCTGCTGATGATCAGCCTGTCCGCAACTCCCTTTCTGACCGCCTCCCCAGCTCAGGTCCGAACGGGTGAAAACGTCGACGCTGGGATGACATCGCCCCGCACACCTCAGAGCCGCGCTCAGGTCTGGGAGGCCAACCTGCAGGGAATCCGTGAGTTTCCGCTTGCAGGGACAGGACTGGGAAGTCATCACGAAGTCTACTGGATGTGGTTCCTGTATCCTCAGGATGGCAAGGAATACAGCCACGCAGAAAACGGGTATTTGCAGATCGCTCTGGAAACCGGACTGACCGGGCTGGGGCTGGTCTTACTCCTCTGGCTGTCCGCGCTCATGTGGTGCGCTCAGGGACTCTGGAACGCATCCACAGTGCGAACAAAAGGGGTCATGGCGGTGGTGACCGCCGGTCTCCTGATGAATCTGCTGCAATCGATGACTGACTTCGTCTGGTACGTCCCCGCGTGTGTAAATATTGTCCTGCTTTACGGGATCTGTGCCTGGCGAATCAGCCTCATGCGGTTTTTTGAGCCGGTTGCACATGCAGTACGTTGCCGAACGTCGTCGTTTCAACTCTCACGACTCTCGTGGATCGCTGCGGTTCCCTGCACACTGGTGCTGGGAGGCTGGATGGTACATGCAAAACTTCCCGAACTTGCTGCGGAACCACTCTGGGACGAATACCTGCGACTGACCCTGTCCCCTTCTTCCAGAACACAGGAGGCCGGAGCCGGACAGATTCCTTTGGAAGACCAGAAACGCCGCATTGAACTGGCGCTGGCAGCCTGTCGTGCGAATCCCAATTCCCAGCGTCTTCAACTTCACGCGGGACTGGCTTGCCTGAACGAGTTTGCGATCAGACATTCCAGTCGGCAGCACCACATGCCACTCTCACAGATCCGGGATGCCGCCCGTTCCCTGTTCATCTCCACTGAAGAAATGGATCAGTGGCTGAATCGTCCCGGAGTTCTTGGAGCCGAACGGCAGATTCTCGAAGAAGCCATCCGCCATTTCCGCAAGTCGCTTTACTCATGCCCGCTGCAGCCTCGGCCCTATCTGGAACTGGCGGAGCTGGTCTGGCTGGAAGGGGCTTTTGGGAACGCCGAACGTCGACTGGTCGAACAGGCTGTGACCGCTCGCCCATGTGATGCACGTTCGCGATTCGCGCTGGGACGGTTGCTGTGGCTGGATGGAGAGTTCAAAGCGGCCGCCGATCACTGGAAGTTTGCGTTCCGACTGGATGCGGGATACCGCGGCCATCTGATTGCATCGCTGGCGGACTACGTTCCCGCCCGCTTCTTTCTCGATTATTTCGAACCCGATCACGATTCCCTGAAGCAGCTGCGGCAGGCCTACCGGACCTCCGAAGACCGAACCGGATACCGCATGGTGCTGGAATCA